>CAZRCR010000341.1:0-3636 GCA_964598615.1 uncultured Anaerolinea sp. | reverse complement strand
GCTGCCCGACATGGCATCCTAGATCAACTGGATCGGTTCGGTTGCGCTCGGGTTGAGAACAGTGCCTTCCAGCTTGACCTCTGCCCTGACCTCGAATTCCGAACGTTCGTTGCGGGCAAAGACAGCTGCCTTGCCCAGCGCTCCCAGCGCACCCTTCTCCTCCGCCAGTGACTGATTGCTCGAGCGAAGGAACGTGAACGACAGGGTGAAGGGGATCGTTTTGGTCTCGTCCTGTTTGATGGCGAATGCATCGTTGAGAGCCAGTTTACCCAGTTCGAACTCGCGCGTCTTCTGTTCTTCGCCGCGGCCGGTGGAATACTTCTCAACGAGCTTCAACTCGATGGATTTCACCTGCTGGTCCGACTTGGCAGACAGGACTGCCTGCCCCTGAAGTGTGCCGCTGGTCTTGTCGACCTGGCCCGGCACCTGCAATTCGACCTTGAGCGTGCCGATACCCAAACCTTGCTTGATCTTTGTAAAAATAGACATGATATTCTCCTTGGGCCATTAACGGATCGCCCACTCCTCGGTGCCGGTCTCGACCATGCTCAGGCCATTCTGACCGTTGAAAGTTTCCTGGAACAGTTTCGTCCAGCGTTTGAACCCGGAAAGCTGCGCCTGCCGCCCGGAAGCATCTTCGAGCATCACCAGGTCCTTGTTGAGGGCATATTTGCCGCGCGAGATCTTCAAGCCGGTCAGCGGCATTTCCATGCGCTTGCCCTTGATCAAGAGCTTGAGCAGGAAGCCCAGTCCGCTCCACCATACCGCCCATCCGCCCATATCATGAAAAACGAAACGGGTATTGGTCAGGAAATAGCGGGTTGTGACGTAAGCTTTGACCTTGTCGCCTTGCAGGAAGGTTCCCTGTCCTTTGTTCAGCAAGACCTCGCCAGAATTGAGTTCGAACTTAGCCATTTTTCATCCTCCAGAATGAATTTGATGTTGGAAAATCTCGAGTACAATCACGCATATATTAGCCTCCTGTCCTTGACCGGGATGCAGAAAAAGTGCAGGATCAGTGCACATCGATGAATACAACCAAGCCAGAAGCCATTCCCGAAATCACCAGTGAATCCCTGCGGCGCGCCCTGCGCGGCTGGGATTCCAGCAAATTGTTGGGGGAACACCCCCTGGCCGGACTGCGCATCGTCGCCGCACAGCGCCGGGAGGCAGGCTATTCCGACACTCCGGCTGGATGGGGACTGGCTCTGCGCGAGACGCTCCAATCAGTGCTCCAATCCCTGCGCCCCGCCGGAGAGTTCGATTCGGCTGACCGGCGCTGGCGCCCCTATTTCATTCTGACCGAACAATACATCCACGGCCGCCTGCCCGAGTGGGTGGCTTCCCAATTGTGCATCTCACGGCGCACTTATTTCAACGAACAGGAAGAGGCTCTGGAGACTGTCGCCGACCTGCTGCGCCAGCGTGAGGAACGCGTCTGCACCGCACCACCGCCAACAGAAGCCGTGGCACGCGTCCCCTTCCTGGCGCCGCCGCGCCCAGCCCACCCTCTGGTAGGCCGCGGGGATATGCTCGCCGCGCTCAAACGGGCATTGCTCTCCGACAGGCGCACGCCGCTGGCCATCTGGGGATTGCCGGGCGTCGGCAAGAGCAGTCTGGCCATCGAACTGGCCCACGACCCGGCCATCCTGGCGCACTTCAGCGGCGGGGTGCTGTGGGCCGGGTTGGGACGCCGTCCCGACCTGCCGGCCCTGCTCAACGTCTGGGCTGCCGCGCTGGGGCTTCCGCTGGAAGCCACTGGGCGCGGGGACCTGGCCGCCGGAGCCCGTCTGCTGCAGGCCGCCATCGGCATGCGCCGCATGCTGCTCATCATCGACGACGCCTGGAAGATCGAAGACGCCCTGGCCTTCCGCCTCGGCGGCCCCAACTGCGCCACCCTGTTGACCACCCGCCTGCCCAACCTGGCAGCTGACTTTGCCGGGGAAGGCAGCCTGCACCTGAACGAACTGGACCCCGAACAGGGCCTGGACCTGCTGGCCCAACTGGCCCCGCAGGCCACAGCCGCCGACCCGGGCGGAGCCGGTTCGCTGGTCGCCGCCGCAGGAGGACTCCCCCTGGCACTGATCCTGATCGGACGTCACCTGCGTTCCCTGGGAGCCGCTGCCGGTTCGCACCGCCTGGGGGAGGCGCTCGAGGAACTACAAAAGGCCGGGATGCGCCTGCAACTGGAACAGCCGCAATCCCCGCTTGAGCAGCGCCCCGACCTGCCAGCCGGTACGCCGCTATCCCTGCAAGCCGTCATCGGGGTAAGCAACGCCGCACTGCCCGCCGATGCCCGCGCCGCGCTGCATGCCCTGGCACTCTTCCCCTCCAAGCCCGATACCTTTCCCGAAGACGCCGCCCTGGCCGTGGCTGCCGTTCCCCACACCGTGCTGGACACACTGGTCGAAGGCGGGCTGATCGAATCGGTCCCGCCCGAGCGTTATACCCTGCACCAGACAATCTGTGATTACGCCCGTCTGGAGACCACGGCTCCAGAAGCCGTGGAACGCTACATCGAAACGTTTGTCCGTTTCGCCGCCGAACACGCCGACGACCATGATCGCATTGACGGAGAACTTTCGAACCTGATTGCTGCCCTGGAACTGGCCGACCAGGATGGTCATCTTGCCGCCCTGCAACAGATCATCCATGCCCTGCATCCCTTCCTCATCAGCCGCGGCCTCTACAACCTGGAAGAACAGTACCTGGAACGCGCCATTCGCCAGGCAAGCGCCGTAAGCGACTTGCCCGGTTTGGGCCGCAGCCTGTGCTGTCTGGGGACGACCCACCTGCGCCGCGGCCGCTACGATGAGGGCCGTTCAGCCCTGCAGGAGGGATTGGAACTGGCCCGGCAACTCGGCAACGAACAACTGGAAGCGGATTGCCTGCTGGGGCTGGGGAACATCTTCTATTACACTGGCGAATATGAGACCGCCCGCATCTATACCGGCCAGGCGCTTGATTTCTCCCGCAAACTTTCCGACATGGACAGCGAGACACGAGCGCTCAATTCCCTGGGTTTGGTGGCTTACGAGGAGGGGAACTACGCCGAAGCGCGCACCTTCCTCGAGCAGGCCCTGAAGGTCAGCCGCCAGTCCGGCAGCCGCAGTAACGAGGGTATCAACCTGTCCAACCTGGGCCTGCTCCTGGCCGACCAGGGTGACTACGGTACGGCGGTCGCTTTCCATCGCCAGGCGCTGGAGATTGCCCGCGAGTTGGGCAACGTTCGACTGGAAGGCAGCATGCTCGACAATCTCAGTTTTGCGCTGGTCCAGTTGGGTTGCCTGTCCGAGGCGCGTACCTGCTACGAACGCGCCCTGGATATCTTCCGCCAGATCGGCAACCAGCAGGGTATCTCGTCGGTGCTGGCCTTCCTCGCCGCGTTGCTGCGCCTGATGGGCGAGGCGGAGGCCGCCGGGGAACACGCAAATCAAGCCCTCGATCTGGCAGGCCGTCTGGGCGATCGCTATACCCAGGGGGTGGCCCTGGTCGTTCTGGGAGACACCTGCGCCGATTTGGGCCGCCCGGACGAGGCCGCTGACCATTACCGGCAGTCCGTAGACCTGTGGCGTGAGAGTCGCCAGTTTCATTTATCGGTCGATCCTCTGGCCGGGCTGGCCCGTCTCGACCTGG
>CAZRCR010000340.1:0-3639 GCA_964598615.1 uncultured Anaerolinea sp. | reverse complement strand
GCTACGCCGGGTACGGGTCTCGGCCTTGCCATCGTCAAGCAGCTGGTCGCCATGCACAAGGGCCGCATCTGGATGAACAGCCGCGGCATCCCCGGCGAGGGCAGTACATTCTCATTCACTCTGCCCGTTTCTTCGGCTGAGGAGTAAAAATGGCAAAAATATTAATCGCAGAAGACGAACGTGACATCCGTGATTTGATCACCTTTACTTTGACGTTTGCCGGTTATGAGGTCCGGGCGGCGGCGAATGGCGCTGAAGCGCTCGATATGGCCAAAGCCGAAACCCCTGACCTGATCCTGATGGATGTGCGCATGCCCCGCATGACTGGTTACGAAGCTTGTGTTGAGATGAAAAAGGAAGAAAGACTCAAGAATGTTCCTGTGATCTTCCTCTCGGCCAAAGGTCAGGATTCCGAAATCCAGACCGGTCTGCAGGCAGGTGCCACCGAATATCTGCTCAAACCATTTGCTCCCGACCAGTTGACGGCTCGCATCCAGGCCATCCTGGCGCAGCAAGGAAAGTAAGCCAGGGATAAAGGATATCTGAACCCTCTATGAGCGCAGTCATTCTTGACGAAAGGATCGTGCATTACGAAGTGCTCGGACGTGGCCGTCCGATCATCTTCCTGCACGGCTGGGTTGGTTCCTGGCGGTATTGGGTTCCTGCCATGCAGACCGCAGCCATGTCCTTCCGCGCCTACGCGCTCGACCTTTGGGGGTTCGGCGATACATCCCGTGACCCGTCCTGTTATTCACTGGATCAACAAGCTGCGCTGCTTGACCGCTTCATGCAGGAGATGGGGATCGGGAAGGTGGCCCTCATCGGCCACGGTCTCGGTGCCTTGACCTCGATCCTGTTCGCCCGAAAATTCCCAGATGTGGTCGATCGAATGATGGTGGTGGACGTTCCGTTCGAGATCAAATCTGTTTCGCCCCGCCTGCGGTCTCCCGCTTCCCCGGCCGATCTGGCGGACTGGCTTCTGGGCAAAGATGCCCTTACCGAGGCGGCTCGTTCCGATGCCCCGAAGGCCGATCCGCTGGCGATTACCACATCCTTCAACAGCCTGGATGTGACCAGCCTCATGCCCGCCATGGACTCCATGCGAACGGCCTGCCTGGTGGTTCATGGACAGACCGACCCGGCCATCCAGATGCTGGATGACGAGCGTGTTCAAGCCATGCCCCAGCAGGTTCACCAGGTGGTTTTGGAACAGTCCGGCCACTTCCCCATGCTGGATGAAGGCCCGCGTTTCAATCGCCTGATGACCGACTTCCTGGCCCTGGTTTCGGGAGAGAGTCCGCGCCAGTTGCAACTGAAGGAAGAGTGGAAACGCCGTGTCCGCTAACAGGTTCCTGCGTTGCCCATTGACAAACCGGATTTGTGCGTTTACACTACCGCCCATGAATAACCGCTCTATGATGATGCCCCGTCTCCAGACGCAGTTCAGCGCCAGATGAACTGCGGGACGGTTCATGCCGACTGAAAAACGCTGCTGGCGAAAGCCGGCAGTTTTGTTTCCAATCACCACTCACCATTAACCATTCACGGAGTGTCTATGCCCGAAAACATCCTGATCGCCATTGCCTGGCCCTATGCCAATGCTGAGATCCACGTGGGCAACATCACCGGTTCGCACCTGCCCGGCGATATCGTTGCCCGTTACCATCGCCTGAAAGGCAACCATGTGCTGATGGTCTCTGGCACCGACTCGCATGGCACGCCGGTTACCATCAAAGCGGATGCCCTGGGCAAAAGGGTGGAAGAAGTTTACAAGGAATACCACAATGGCTTTGTGGATTTGTTCCAGCAGTTGGGCATCCAGTACGATCTGTTTACCACCACTCATACCGAAAACCATTTCCAGGTGGCGCAGTCCATTTTCAAGGCGCTTCAGCAGAACGGTTTCCTGTATACCCAGAAGTCCATGCAGTGGTACTCGCCTGCGGCGGGCAAATTCCTGCCCGACCGGTACGTGGAAGGGACCTGTTACATCTGCGGCTTCGAGGGCGCCCGCTCTGACCAGTGCGACAAGTGCGGCAACGTGCTCGAACCGGAAAAGCTGCTCAACCCGAAATCCAAGGTGGATGGCTCCACACCCGAACTGCGTGAGACCGAGCACTATTACCTCGACCTGTCCAAGCTCGAGCCGGATGTCAAGAAGTTCCTGCGAGAACGCTCCGGGCGGATGCGCGAAACCGTGCTGGGCGAATCCCTTGGCAAGATCGAAGCCGAAGGGCTGAAGCCGCGTCCGATCACGCGTGACCTCGACTGGGGTGTTACGGTGCCGGTCGAAGGCTGGGAAGGCAAACGGCTCTATGTCTGGTTCGAGGCAGTTATCGGGTATCTTTCCGCAGCGGTGGAATGGGCCAAGGTGAGCCACCAACCCGAAGCATGGAAGGAGTGGTGGGTCAATCCGTCGGCACGGGCATTCTACTTTATCGGCAAGGACAACATCTTCTTCCATACCGCCATGTGGCCTGCTGAATTGATGGGGGCAGGGGAGCAGTTCCTGCAGATCTTCACAGGTGAAAAGGGCGCGCTGACCCTGCCTTTTGATGTACCTGCCAACCAGTTCATGAATTTGGAGGGTCAGAAGATCTCCGGCTCGCGCAACTGGGCGGTCTGGGGCCGCGATGCCCTGACCCGTTACGACCCGGATGCCCTGCGCTACTACCTGACCGTCAACATGCCCGAGATGCACGACTCGGACTGGGACTGGGGCGAGTTCGTGGCCAAGAACAATGGCGAACTGGTGGCAACCTGGGGCAACCTGGCCAACCGGGTGCTGGCCTTTTGCTATAAACACTGGGAAGGGCACGTCCCCGCCATCGACCCGACGGCGCTGCGCCCCGCGGACCTGGAACTGCTCGCGGGTGTGGATGCCGGTTTCCGGTCCGTGGGCGACCTGCTGGACAGCGTAAAATTGCGTGCCGCTTTGCAGGAGGCCTTCCGCCTGGCGACCACGGTCAACCAGTACCTCGACCAGAATGCGCCCTGGCAGGCGGTCAAAACTGACAAGGACTCTGCCGCCCTGACCATCTATACCGCCCTGAAAGCTATCGACTCGCTCAAGGTGCTTTTCGCCCCGTTCCTGCCCTTTACCAGCGAGAAGTTGAACGGTTTCTTCGGTTACACCTCCCCGCTCTTTGGCGAACCCTACACCGAGACGGTGACCGATGCTTTGGGCGAGCACACTGTCCTGCGCTATCGCAGCATGGACGGGTTGAAGTGGAAGCCGAGCGAACTCTTGCCCGGCGCCCCGCTTAACCAGCCTGGCCCGCTCTTCAAGAAACTCGAAGAGAAGATCGTGGAAGAAGAACGGGCGCGGTTGGGGCAGTAGAATCAAACAGGGACAAGACAGAGCGTCTTGTCCCTGTTTTTTATGCAATACGGCTAGTGCTTTAGCCGGGTTGCCTGCTCCACCAGGTCTACAAACTCGGCCATGTCGGGGTCATCGAACAGATACTCTTCGAGACGTTGTGCTTCTTCCAGTACCGCATCCAGGCTGCTCCCCTCTGCCCAGTAGCTTTCCTTCAGGATCTCAGCGTATTCGGCCACGATCACAGCGCGTTGGAAATAGGGATCAGCCTCGTGGAATTCGGATTCCATCTCTTCGCTTGTGAAACTCTGTGAGAGTTC
>CAZRCR010000339.1:0-3642 GCA_964598615.1 uncultured Anaerolinea sp. | reverse complement strand
CCACCTGCCGGGCTTCGGCATTGTTCAACCCGGCCATCAGGCCGTTATCGATCCCCATCCAATCCGGGTCGAGTTCGAGCGGCACGTTCAGCGCCGCACAGACGATCTCGGCTGTCTCGCGGGCACGCAGCAGCGGACTAGCGAAGGCCCGATCAAAGGTGCGACCTTCAGCCTGCCAGCGTTCGGCCAATGCACGCGCCTGGGCACGGCCTTTCTCGGTCAACGGGAAATCGGCATGACCCTGGAAGCGGTTCTCCAGGTTGCCAACGGATTCCCCGTGGCGCAGGAAAGTGATGAGATAGGATTCAGAGGCCATAGAACGGGTATTTTACCATTATAAAAAAGTCGGGGCGACCCAGTGGGTCGCCCCGGCAATTCTTACAACCGAACCTGGTGCCTGTCCGCCAATAATTCGGCGGCACGCGTCACTTCAGCCTTCTTCTGCTTCAGGTCCCAGCCGAGGGCATCGCCCAGCCAGTCGGACAGTTTCTCCATCAGCGGACGATTTAGCTGCCCCAGATAACCGAGCAAGGTGCGGCGCAGGAGCAGGTCATCGAGATGGACAATCTTCTCACGTTTCGCCATGGCCACGATCTCATCCCTGGTGTAATCGGGCGTGGTCTTCAAGGCTGGAGCATCGGCACCAGCCCCAATAGGCAAGGAGGTTGTGCCAGCCTTGCGGGTCTGGCCAAGGAAGGCCAGGGTACGGTCCGCGACCTGCTCGGAGAAAGCCCGGAACGAGGTCCATTTGCCGCCCACCAGTGAGTAGACCGGGATGTTGCCCAGTTTGTCCTCGCGGATGTGGTGGTCGCGGGTGATCTGACCGGTGGTCTTGGCAGAGCCAGTGTAAGCCAGCGGGCGAACTCCTGAGAAGCGGAAAACGATCTGCTCGCGGCTGACCTTGATCTTCGGGAAGACGCGTCCGACCATCTCGATGAAATAATCCACTTCATCTTCATTACAGCGGGCGGAGTCCGGGTCTTCGATGGGCAGGTCGGAGGTGCCGATCATGACCTTGTCGAAGAGCGGGAAGACGAGCACAATGCGCCCATCCTTATTCTCAAAGAAGAACTCGTGATCGCCGATGGCTTTGCGCAGTTCGGGGTTGTTGAGCACGAGGTGCGAGCCTTTGGTGGGGCCGATGTAGTGGGTCTGCAAGCCGAGGGTCCGGTTGGCCGGGTCGATCCAAGGACCGGCGGCGTTGACGATCAATTTAGGCTGGATGATAAAAGTCTCGCCGGAGAGCTCGTCCTTCAGAGTGACCTTGTCGCCGTCCACGCTTACCAGGCTGACATAGTTCAGGGCCTTGGCATGTTCGCCTTCCTTTTCGGCATCCAGGACCAGTTCCAGGGTCAGACGCTCGGGTGAAAGGATGATCCCGTCGTAGTAGGTGGCGGTAAAAGCGACCTCAGGATTAATCGCCGGGTATTTCTTGAGAGAGCGGGCATGGCTGTCGAACACATGGCGCGGCACAGCGCGTTGTTTGCCGGTGAAGGCATCATAGAAGATGAGTCCGATCTTGATGACCAAGGCGCCGCGCTCGGACGGTTTTTCGAGCCAGCCAAGGAACTTGAGCGGGGCGTTGAGCAGGCCGGAAAACAACTTGAACATCGGGATGGTGGTGGGCAGCGGCTGGACCAGCGTGGGTGCGTTGACGATCATGCGGTTGCGTTCCTGCACGGCTTCGCGCACGAGACGGAACTCGCCGTTCTCGAGATAGCGGATACCGCCATGCGCCATGCGGGAGGATGCCGCCGAGGCGCCGGAGCAGAAGTCGCCCCGGTCGATGAGCAGGGTATCCACCCCGTTCAGGGCGAGGTCACGGAAGGTGCCAACGCCATTGATGCCCCCGCCAACGATCAACACGGCAGGGGAATGGGACTTGATGGAAGTAAGGATATCTTGTCGGTTCATGATTTATTCCATTTCTGGTAAGGGCACAAATATAGTGCGCCCTTACAAAATTATTCGATCCAATCGAACGTGCGGGTGACGGCCTTCTTCCAACCGGTGTACAGGCTGGCGCGTTTCTCGGCGGGCATGGACGGCTTCCATTCCTTGTCCTTGCCCCAGTTGGCACGCAACTCATCGTAATCCTTCCAGAAACCCACCGCGAGGCCGGCGGCGTAGGCCGCACCCAGGGCGGTCGTCTCGGCCACCTTGGGGCGCACTACCGGCACATTCAAAATATCGGACTGGAACTGCATGAGCAATTCGTTGAAGACCATGCCGCCATCCACTTTCAAGGCGGTGAGCTTCACGCCGGAGTCTTTCTCCATTGCATCGAGCACCTCACGCGTCTGGTAGGCGGTGGCTTCCAGTACAGCGCGGGCGATGTGTCCTTTGTTGACGTAACGCGTCATGCCAACGATGGCACCGCGTGCATCGGAACGCCAGTAAGGGGCAAAGAGGCCGGAGAAAGCCGGAACGAAGTAGATTCCCCCCGCATCCTCCACGGACCGGGCGAGGGTTTCCACATCGGACGATTTTTCGATCATACCGAGATTATCGCGCAGCCACTGGACAAGCGCCCCGGCAATGGCGATCGAGCCTTCCAGAGCATACACAGCAGGCTGGTCCCCGATCTTGTAACCGAGAGTAGTCAGCAATCCGTTCTTCGAAAGCACGGGGGTTTCGCCGGTATTGAGCAGCATGAAACAGCCTGTACCATAGGTATTCTTGGCCTCACCGGGGCTGTAGCAGGTCTGCCCAAAGAGCGCCGCCTGCTGGTCACC
This sequence comes from uncultured Anaerolinea sp., assembly GCA_964598615.1. GTDB lineage: Bacteria > Chloroflexota > Anaerolineae > Anaerolineales > Villigracilaceae > UBA877. The sequence continues at coordinate 907 of CAZRCR010000339.1, read as the reverse complement.
CAGGTCGCCTGAGACAGGGATTCCACCCAGCGCGCCATGTGCGGTGCCATAGACCTCGGATGAGGAACAAATCTTCGGGAGCATCGAACGGGGTATGCCGAGGAGTTGGAGAATCCCATCATCCCAGTCAAGCGTTTTCAGGTCCATCAACAGGGTACGGGAGGCATTGGTCACATCCGTAACATGGGCGCCGGTCAGATTCCAGATGACCCAGGTGTCCATATTACCGAAAAGCAATTCGCCTGCTTCAGCCTTTTCGCGCGCTCCGGGAACATTGTCCAGGATCCATTTGATCTTCGGACCGGAGAAGTAGGTTGCCAGCGGCAGGCCGGTTTTGGTCTGGAAGCGATTCTGTCCGCCATCCGCAGCCAGTTCATTGCAAATGACGTCAGTGCGGGTATCCTGCCAGACAATGGCATTGTAGACCGGACGCCCGGTCTCGCGTTCCCACACAACTGCGGTCTCACGCTGGTTGGTAATGCCGATGGCGGCGATGTCGGCAGCCTGTGCACCGGATTTGTCCAAAGCTCCCCGGATCACGCGCTGGGTACGTTCCCAAATTTCCAGGGCATCATGCTCCACCCAACCGGGCTTGGGGTAGATCTGTTCATGTTCCTTCTGGTCAACAGCTACAATATTCCCCCCATGGTCGAACAAAATACAACGAGTGCTTGTAGTTCCCTGGTCGATGGCAGCAACGTACTTTGGCATAAGATTTCCTCCGGAGGAATATGGAAAAGGCACGTTCCTTAATCTATCAGATTCTAGGATGGCGAACGACTTCCGTCAATGCTATTGAAAAGGTGTGCATACTTTCAAGAAGTAAAGGCCCTCATTTGGGATTATTTTCATAAACCTTGCACGTTTGTGCAAGAAAATGTAAGATTGACTTATCCCCTGCCAAAGG
>CAZRCR010000338.1:0-3648 GCA_964598615.1 uncultured Anaerolinea sp. | reverse complement strand
GGTTTATTGATTTTCATTGCTTTTCCTTTCCATTTCTTCCGAAACGGCTGCGATAGAAGCCAAGTCGAGCAGCCTGATCTCCGCTTTCTCTGCATTGAGTGTGTGCTTGATTTCGATGACGGCAGTTTTCAAGATCGTGTCAAGGTCCAGGGTTTCGCGCATCTTGTTGGCGGCCTGACTTACTGCCCGTTCTTGCCTTGCATGCCGTTCGGATTCGGCAACAAGACGACTATTCTCCAGGGCAAGACTTACGCGAGATGCCACCGTTGCGAGCAAAGATTTTTCGCTTTCATCCCAAACGTGTTGGGAATCATTGTTTTCATACCCGATGACGCCGATTACATATTCTCTTAAGAGAATGGGGGCGGCTAACCGTGCTCGATGAGCAGTATCAACGGTTTGGTAGGCCACAACTTTTCCCTTCTTAAGTTCGTCGGATATGCTGTTGGGGAAATCTTCTCTGGCGGGAAGAATTGCCAAGCGATTGTATTTGTACCCTACAATCCCTTCTTCGCGGAGTTTGTCCCAAGCGGTTTCCGTTGTTTGTCCTGCCAGAATGCTGGCTTCTTTGATGCGTGTTTGAAGTTGCTCGAATAAGCGCGTATTCTCGACTGACAGAGAGATTTGATCTGCCAGGGTCTGCAAAGCTTGCTCGTCGAATTCCACGAGAGTGGGCGACATGGTTTGAACGTTAATGAGCCCGAGCAGGTTATTCCCGCTTTTTAGAGGAATAGTGATATTTGTTTTTGTTTCGGGTAACAGCAGAGGATGTTGTATATAAAAATTCTGGTCACCAATCTGGTAGTGCAAAGCATTGGCAATAAAAAGGGGACGATGTATTTTACTTTTTTGTACCTTCAAATACTCTTGCGTCTCATCGCGACCAGCACCTGCTCGATTGTAGACAGCCTGAGCAATCGCGGTTTCTCCCGTTTGATCCAGTAAATAAATACTTATGTGATCAAGACTACTATTGCGAGCAATGACCTCAGCTGCTTTTTGGAGAAGTGTGCTTTCACTTTTTGATTGACTGGTAAGTTTTGCAACTTCTGCCACGGTTTCCAATGTTTTGTTTCTTTGTTCGAGAGTTTCGGTGCGGTGCTCAAGTTCCGCTTGGTTGGCTTCGAGCAATTTGTTGATCTCTTTTTGAGCTCTTTCGTTCTCGCTGGCAGATAGTATGGCTTTGTTGAGATTTCGCATGGACAAGAATAGTAGGAGTGATACTCCTATCAAGTTCATGCTGTGTGACATCAGAATGGTCGGGCCGGGTTCATAGGCATATGGAGGAAGCCAACCGCGATTTTCTGCCATGATTAACCCGATTCCTGCGATGATCGTTAGCGTTGTAAAAGTGTGCCCTGCGCGCGCTCCCATGGTCAGAGTCGCGATGACAACAATAATGGTAAACGTCACGAATCCCGAATTTCGTATGCCACCGAAGGCTGCCATTGATCCAAGCAGTGCAAGCCAGAGAATTGACGAGATCAAGCTGCTGGCCAGACGGACTTTTCCGGCTTTGAGAAGAATGAACAGGCCGATTTCTAGGCCAAGCACTGTAAGCGCAACTGCTATTTGTATGCCGCCTTGTACGAAGATCGGGTACCAGGCCCAGAGTATGGTAGCCATAAGCAAGCCCACAAGAATTACTTGCAGATTCTGGGCGCGGCGTGTTAACTCGGGATCATCATACACAGGAGGTTGGAAGAATTTTCTAAATCGAGACCACATAGACAGCCTTCCGCTCGGATTATCGTTCAGCTTTCTTTTCAGGAACATCCAGTCCTATTTGTATGAATGTGTTGGATGCTCCCAAGGTATTGCCAAGTTCTCGAACTGTGTTTTGCAGCAGCATTTCGAGATCGGTCGATTGCTGGATTTGACTGGAAACAGCGTTGATTTGCTGTTCACGGGTGGCGAGGCGGCGGGCATCCTGTACCAGGCGGGCGTTTTCGATGGCCAGCGCCAAACGATTTGCTGCTTCTTCAACCAATTGCACAGTTTCCCGGGGTACATGGTTCCCTTGGAAGCGCAAGTTTAGAGTGCCAATGGATTGTCCGCGTAGCCGTACTGGAACTGCCAAGGTGCTACCAAGTTTTTCGTTTTCTCCTTCTGTAAGGACGAATTTCCCGCGTTCCATTGCCTTGACCCCTTCTGGAGGTGGAGCCATGAGCGGTTCGAAAGCTACACCTTCGTACCGATAGCCGGGTTCCTTGACTTCTTGTTGAAGGAATGAATGCCAAGTGGCTGCTGTATATTCAGCCGAGGTCTCCTCAATGGTGGCCACACTTCGCCTCAAATCCTGAATGAGACGCTCTTTTTCGATCGTGATGGCTAACTGGTCAGTGAGGATTTGCATGATGGCAATGTCACTATCATCGAAAGCGTTGGTTTTGTCGCTTTGAATATCAACAATGCCAATGACCCTTCCAGCGACTTCCAGCGGCAAGGCCATCTCCGAGCGCGTGTAGGGTAAAAGCGGATTGCGGAAATGGATGGCATCATCACCGACATCCAATGCAATACGCGGCTCTCCGGTTTTGGCAACATGCCCCACAATTCCCACTTCCCCGATCTTAAGCTTGTGTTTACTGGCAATCATGAGTTGACCGGCCTCGCCCCCAGCGGCGCGCAGAACTGCGTACTCATTATTCTCGTCAACGAGGAAAATTCCTACATGATAGAACGAGAAACGTTCCCGCAGCAAATGGGCAGTACGGGCGACCAACTCATCCAAATTTTGTGTCAGGGATACATCTCTGGCAATGCCGGCAGCAATTTGTATTTCTGATGCTTTGATCTCCAGATCATGCGTCCTGTCGGCAATGCGTTGTTCCAGATTTTGGATCAGCGACTGTATCTGCTCGGACATAGAATAGAAAGAAACTTGCAGTTGGTAAAGTTCTTTCGATATGGTTCGAAGTTCGGGCCGGTGTCCGAAGTCGCCTTGGGAAATCTGAATCGTGGCGTTTGTCAAGTCGCGGATTGGTCTGGTGATGCGGTCTCCGAAGAGCCAGCCAATAAGTCCAATAATGGGTATGGAAACGAGGAAAATAATTAATAATTGCGCACGGATCTTATCCTGGCTTGCTTGAACATAGTCTGCACCAATATCTATTCCGATGATACCGGCAAATTCTCCATGGCTTGTATAGAAGGGTGCGTAAGCGGAAAGGAAAGCTCCGTATTTGTCTGTGTAAACCACATCTTCGACGATTGGAGTGTACATGTCGCGATAGTTGGCAGCCAGAACGGGGCCGGGGGTGGTATAACGTTCTCCATATGCGGCCGCGTTGGGTTCGCCAGGATTTGTGGCGTCTACTACAAAGTAGAGACCCTGATCGTCATAACGGAATGTATATACATATGAAATATGCGGATTGGACATTCGTATCTTGAAGTTTTGCTTCTTGTTATTTTGGGATGCCAGGCGGCGCCGCTGGAGAGGACAAGCGAAGAGTACGTTCGCGACCTGCACAGGAAGGCATTCGTCGCCGACATGCATAACGACCTCATGGAAAAAATACTTAACGACGGAGTTGATATAAGCGTCCGGAATAGAGAAACGCATCTGGATATTCCGAAAATGGAAGAGGGGGGGATAGATTTTCTCCTCTGCGCCGCCTGGTCTTCTCCGAATATCGAGCATTA
>CAZRCR010000337.1:0-3654 GCA_964598615.1 uncultured Anaerolinea sp. | reverse complement strand
CGCCTCGGGGCGGTAACCGGTCACCTGTTTCAGGGTGGGAAAAACATCATCGTAGAAGCGGTCAATGCGCTCCTGAAGCGCGGTACGGTCCACGCCCAGGTTTGGGAAATAGTGGGCATCGAAAACATTGCGCATGGTCAGGGCCGGGTCGGTGTTCTTCATCATGGCATTCGTGCCGCCCATCAGGGCCGGGAGCATGACGTCCGGCGGGACCACATCTGCGAGGGTCTGGCCCAGCGCCGAGAAGTAGGCCGGGGCAAAAGCCTGCATGTTGGTGTCGAGCAGGGTATCGTCGAGGTCGAGGAGGAGGGTAATAGACATGTTGTTTTCAGGCAGTTAATAAGGATGCACTCTGTTGGTCTCGGTACGTCCCGGAGAACACGGGACTACTCGACCAACAGACTGTCTGCTTTTGATTTATTTCTTCACTTCAAACACAGGTGGAACAGGGTGACATTCCCCACAGCCGATGTGCGGGTCGAAGCCGGTCTTGCCGGTCTTCTCGCAGTACGCGGTCACTTTGACACGCTTCTGGAAACCGTCCAGCAGGGAGCGGGTGACGGTGGCGCGCAGGGCCATGCGCTCGCAGGCATTCGCCCGGCCAATGCCCGGCACCGGGCAGGTAGCGCAAAGTTTCCGGGTCCAGGCCGCGCCGACCAGACGGCATTCTTCATGATCGCGGCCGCGGTAGTAGTCTCCGTAAAAGTATTTACATTCGGTTCCAGCGGGAGTTTTCATGGCAGGGATTTTATCATCAAAGCAATCGCCCCGAGGAAACTCTCGGGGCGGATAGGTTCGGGTTGGGAAGAACTACACGCGGGTGACGTACGTGCCGTCACGGGTATCCACGCGGATGGTATCGCCTTCCTTGACGAAGTTCGGGCACTGGACCTCGACGCCTGTCTCGACGCGGACTTTCTTGGTCACACCCGTAGCGGTATCGCCGCGTACAGCTACTTCGGCGAAGACGACCTTCAGGTCCACGGTGATGGGCAGTTCCACATCCAGGGCTTCGCCATTATAGAAGGTCAGTTTGCAGATCATGCCTTCCTGGAGGAAACCGGCGGAGTCACCGAGCACATCCTTGGAAACGCCGGGCTGCTCGAAGGTTTCCTGGTCCATGAAGTAGTAATTATCGCCGTCGTTGTAGAGGTACTGGACGGAATGGAAGTCGAGGCGGGCATCCTGCACCTGGCTGCCGGAGATGAAGGTCTTTTCCAGGTTGGAGCCGGTGCGCAGGTTGCGGGCGCGGATCTTGATGGTGGCATTGCCGCGGCCGGGTTTGTGGTGGCTGTACTCGATCACTTTGAACAGGTTGCCGTCCAGTTCGAAGGTGACGCCTTTGCGAAGGTCATTGACATCGATCATAGGTTCTTTCCTTTACATTCTCTTTCTAAGAAATTGCAAGCGGGCGGGATTATACTGCCAGTGTAAGGAACGTGGCAAGGGGCGGTTAGTGATGTTTCTCGGCGTCCGGATCGTCACGCAGGAGTTCCACAGCGTGCCCAAGCACCGGCAGGATCACGTTCAGGTTCTCCACGGCAGCCTTGGGATTGCCCGGCAGATCGATGATGAGCACCCTACCCCGTATGCCAGCCACAGACCGCGACAGCATGGCATGTGGGGTGATCTTTAGACTCTCGGCGCGCATGGCTTCGGCCAGGCCGGGGGCTTCGCGGTCGATGACGGCGCGCGTCGCTTCGGGGGTCACATCGCGGGGGGCAAAACCGGTGCCGCCGGTAACGAGGATGATATCCAGGTCGCCGCGGTCGGCCCAGGCGGTCAACGTTTCACGCAGGACGATCAGGTCATCCGGCAGAATGGCCTGGCGAAGGACGTTCCAGCCACGCGACTGGACAAGTTCCACAAGCGCCGGGCCGGAAAGGTCAGCGCGTTCGCCTCGGGCGGAGCGGTCGGAAGCAGTCAGGATCCCGAAACGGAGGGTCATCTATAAATCCTTCCCGTAGGTGAATACGTTGGTCATGCGGCCCCAGCCGCGTTTCTCATAAAAGTGCATGGCATTCTCGTTTTCCACGGTAACCAGCAAGTAACAGCGGATACAGCCTTTGGCTTTCAGGCGGCGTTCCACCTCGTCCATCAGTTGCGCGCCGATCCCCATCTCACGGACAGAGGCATCCACCGCCAGGTGGTAGATCAGGCCACGGCGGCCATCGAAACCGCCGATGACCGTGCCAACAATCCGTCCTTCCGACTCGGCAACGAGGAACAGGTCGGGGTCGCGCTCCAATTTCTTCTGGAGTTCCTCCGGTTCGTCGGAGCGGCGCACCTGTACTCCAGGGCCAGAGGAATCCCACAATGCCCGCGCGGCGGGATAATCGTCGGGGTAGAGAAATTCCCGAATTCGGATGGCAGGCATAGGGTCGCTCCGCCGTACGCTAGGCGCGCAAAAGTTTGAACAGGTCGTCGGGCATATAAGGCTTGAGCAGGAAAGCATTCGCCCCCGCGGCCAAACATTCCTCGGTCTTGTCGATCCCGGAAGCCATCACGATCTTCAAAGTCTGCAGATCGGGCGCAGACCGGATCTGGCGGACAACATCCAGACCATTGCGGTCGCCGAGGTAAACGTCCACAAGCAGGATGTCCGGCTGCTCCTGCCGAATGATATCCAGCATCTCGCCGCTCTTGTCAAGCAGGGTCGCGACCTGGTATCCCTCCATGCCCAGCAGGGTTTTCAGGAGCGTGACCATGGTGTAATCGTCATCCGCCAGCAGCACCTTTGGCATTTTGTTTTCCTTCTTTGGCTTTAGGTTTGGACGTCTTCGCAGGGCGGACAGGCTTTTCGAGCGCGGCTTTGAGAACGTCATTGACTGTTTCTGCAAAAATGAAATTCAGGTTTTTACGCACTTCCTCGGGCACATCCTCGAGGTCAAGTTCGTTGCGTTTCGGCAGGATGATGGTCTTCAAACCCGCGCGATGTGCGGCGAGCATCTTTTCCTTGATCCCGCCCACCGGCAGAACCTGACCGCGCAGGGTGATCTCGCCAGTCATGCCAACGCCCTTCTTGACCGGGCGGCCGGAAACGAGCGAAACAAGGGCCGTGGCCATGGTCACTCCCGCCGAGGGGCCGTCTTTGGGCTGAGCACCCGCCGGGATGTGCAGGTGCATATCGCATTTATCGTAGAAATCTTTCGGCAGGCCGATCTCTTCGGTGTGGGAACGGATGTACGACAGCGCCGCCCGGGCCGATTCCTGCATGACATTGCCCACCGAACCGGTGACCTGGAAGCCCTTGCTCCCGGGCATAGACGTGGCTTCGATGAACAGGATATCGCCGCCAAAGGGCGTCCACGCCAGGCCGGGGACCACACCGGGAATGGACGTGCGCGTGTCAATCTCCTCGGTCTCGAGGAAGATGGGATGGCCCAGGAATTCCTTGACCAGTTTGGGTGTAACCTTGGCAGCCTGTTTCTTGCCTTCGGCAATGCGCGTGCCCACCTTGCGGCAGATGGCGCCGATCTCGCGTTCCAGGTTGCGCACCCCGGCTTCACGGGTGTACTGGTTGATGATGGTCTTGAGAGCATCCCTTGTCAACGACACTTCGTTCGTGTGCAGACCATTCTCACGGATCTGGCGCGGGACAAGATAGCCTTTGGCAATGGCGATCTTCTCGTTCTCGGTATACCCGGAAAGGTG
>CAZRCR010000336.1:0-3655 GCA_964598615.1 uncultured Anaerolinea sp. | reverse complement strand
AAGAATTTCTTGGAGATCAATAAAACGTAGAACTCGCGTGCCCGACTATTGACATCACCGCCATAAGCTTCCTCAGCCTTGGCAATGTGCCACGCCACACGCCAAAACATCTCTTCTACCGTCTCAACGGGTTTCCCATCATCCCCTCGGCGCACATAGCGACGCAGCAACACCTGACGTGCATTATCGGTCAATTGCACGTCGGGCAAATCCGCGGGGATAGGCGGAGTAGGCAGCATACCTTTTTGTGAAACAGCAGGGGATATCGTCATACCGAAATTCTCCTCCGGGTTGAATTTGTATCGTGCCTATAAAAGAATAATGGCACAGACAGAAACATACGCCCATGCGCCAGAACATCATCAAGACAAGAATTAAGGCGCAAGCACGTTATGCTTCAGACAACAAACGATCAATTTCGCTGCGAAGGGCGTGAAGGTCGTCTAGACGCAAATACACAATGGCATAACGGATGTAGGCGATCTGATCCAGTTCTTTCAGCCCCCGGATAATCTGATCGCCAACCACGCGGGAAGATACTTCCGATTTTCCAAGACGCTGCAACTCGGCTTCCACCTGTCCCACCAGACGTTCGATGTCTGCCGCCGAGACCGGGCGTTTGGCGCAGGCAATACGAATCCCACGCTCCAACTTCTGCCGATCAAATTCCTCACGCGTGCCATCCTGCTTCACAATCAGCGGTGTTGCCAGGATGGGACGCTCATAACTACTGAAGCGCTGCTTGCACTGTAAACATTCCCGTCTGCGACGAATTCCGCCATGACTATCATGTGTCGTATCGATAACCTTTGAATCGTCAGACTGGCAGTACGGACAACGCATGAGAACAACTCCTAATACCAGAACAAATGTAACCGCCACATATGGCGGAATGGAAGAAAAAATCCCCTATATGTGGGGTAGTTTAGACAATATTCTAACATAGGTGGTGTGTCTTAAACAAGGGGACGGATGGGGGATTTGTCTTAAAATTTGTCCATAAAAATGTTGAATCATCTCCGCGAATCGGGTATAGTAGTGCATAATAACGATGCACTCTAGCATCCACTGTAAGCAAACCGGCAAGTATCAACACTGCATTTTAGAGTGAAAGGAAAACCGGTGAAGCCCCCAAGTATCATGTTAAAAATCAAGGCCTATGTATCCCCTCCCTTATCGATAAGCGAGGAGACTCAACGCTGGGCACAAACCATTACATTCCTTATTCTTCTCCTACTGGCAGCATCATTATTTCTCATCGTTTCTACAATTTGGGAGAGACTCTATCATTCGCTCACCGGGGTATTAGCAGCAGACATATTCCTGATCATATGCATGTATCTGGCACGCCGGGGATATGTTAAATTCGTCAGTCAAATCATCCCGGTGGTTCTATGCATAATTTCAACCTACATCGCTTTTACAGGCTCAGGCATTCACGATATTTCTCTGTTGAGCTTCCCCATGATCATAGCCATTGGCGGCTTGTTGCAAGGAAAACGCGGTGCTTTGATCACCGCTGCCTTGGGAACAATTTGTTTGGCGATAATCTACTTTGGGGAAATCAACGGCATGATTGGAAATGCAGCAATTCTCCGAGGATTAACCTCCTTTGATGATATTGTTGTCCAATCCATTCTGCTGTGGATTACCGCAGCGCTGATCTATTTCACCATGAATAATCTGACGCGCAGCCTGAACATCATGCAGAACGGAGAACATGCCCTGCGCGAGGCCAACAATGAACTGGAACGCTACGCGTCCATGCTTGAAGAGCGCACCAGTCAATTACTTACCGGTGCGCGCGTCTCACGCGCCGCATCCAGTCTGCTCGACCCGGATGAATTAAGCCAGCAAGTCGTAGACATGGTTGGGGAACGCTTTGAGTTGTATTACGTGGGGCTTTTCCTGCTCGATGATAAAAAAGAATGGGCGATCCTGCACGCCGGCACAGGCGAAGCGGGAAAAGAGATGCTCAAGAACAATCACAAGCTCAAAGTTGGCAATACTTCCATGATTGGATGGTGTATCGCCAACCAAAAGGCCCGTATTGCCCTGGATGTAGGTGTTGAAGCTGTTCGCTTCGACAACCCTCTGTTGCCTCAAACGCGGTCCGAACTGGCTCTTCCCCTCATCAGCCGGGGCGATGTGATTGGCGCTCTTGGAATCCAAAGCGATAGAGAAGCCGCTTTTAGCGAAGAAGATATTGTCAGCTTCCAGACCATGGCCGATCAACTTGCCAATGCCATTCGAAATGCCTACTTCTACGCAGAACTGGAGCAGGAACTGGCACAACGTAAACGTGCTGAAACGGAAATCCGAAAACTGAACGAGGAACTCGAACAGCGTGTCGCCGAGCGGACCTCGGAACTGCAAGCCGCAAACGAGCGACTCACCGCTTTGAGCCGGTTGAAAGACGAATTCCTCGGCAACGTCTCGCACGAATTACGAACTCCCATTACCAGCCTCATGCTTTACCATAGCATGATCGAATCTCATCCCGAAAATGCTTCCAAGTATATTCATACCCTGAAACGGGAAACAAACCGTTTGGCAAACTTGATCGAAGATTTGTTATACCTGTCCCGCCTCGACCAGGGACGAACACCTTTCAACCCAACATCCATCGATCTCAACCGTTTGGCCGAAGAATACGTAGCCGACCGGAAATTAATCGCCGTGGAACGAAAGCTAAATCTCTGTCTCGAAGAAACTGAAGCCATCCCACCCGCTCTGGCTGACGAAAAAATGGCCAGCCAGTTGTTGAGCATCCTGCTCACCAACGCATTGAACTATACGCCTCCCGGCGGGAGTGTTACAATTCGCACGCTTGCCACCATCGACGATGACGCCAATTGGACCGGATTTTCTGTCAGCGACACCGGGCCTGGTATCACAGCCGAGGACCAAAGACGATTGTTTGAGCGCTTCTTCCGCGGCAAGGCCGGACGTGATTCCACCGCACCCGGAACCGGGTTGGGGCTAGCCATCGCCAAAGAAATTGTCCATCGTCACGGTGGCAGGATCGAGGTCAGCAGCGACGGTATCCCTGGCCAGGGAACCACCTTCGTCATCTGGCTTCCCACAGCCGGTTAATTCCAGGCCTTTTGGAGACTAAATGAATAACATCCTTATCTTGATCATCATCCTTGTTCCTACACTTGTCTTCCTTTTCTTCATGTTTCGGGCCAATCAGCGCCAGATGCAACGTCTTGCTGATCCAAAAGCGATGGATGCAGCCGCCATGTGGCTGCAAAACGTAGTACCTGTCGAAGCTGTGATCGAGGGCAAAGAGGAGGTCATAAAGCCGGAGGCGAAGGGCCTGGCCAAAGTGGACCTCCAGTTGCGCATCCCAGTTCCAGACAGTGAGCCAATCCTGGAAAAAACCACCTGGCTGGTGGAAATAGAATCCCTGCCCGAATTGGTTGTGGGAAACACGGTCAAAGTAAAGTTGAACCTAAAAAAACATGACCGCATTTTCCCCGATGTGCCATGGGCGCGATTGTGGATGTTCGAGGGGTAAAAGGGAACAAGAAAACCAATCGGACGGCAGGAAATTCCTGCCGTCCTTTGATTTAATCGTATCGCTTGCTTTCCTGCCAGAGCGCTTCCATCTCATCAAGCGTCATCTCGGGCAATTTATGCCCCTGTTTTC
>CAZRCR010000335.1:0-3660 GCA_964598615.1 uncultured Anaerolinea sp. | reverse complement strand
CTGGCCCACACCCTCACCGCCAACGGCCAGTTCAGCATGTCGGGCGCGCCCTCCGGCACGATCGACTGCTTGCAGGGCAATCTATGCTGGGCCCTGACGGCAATCGGCTGCCGCGACCCGCGCCTGGAGCCGGCTTTCGAGTGGATGGCGCGCAGCGTCACCGGTGAAGGGTTGGCCCCCCAGGAAGATCGCCAGGCGCCCCTGCGTTTTTATGCCGGTAAGTGCGGTCCGGGCTTTGCCTGCGGCGCTAATAATAAGCTGCCCTGCGCCTGGGGCGCAGCGAAGGTGATGTTGGCCTTCAGCCTTTTGCCGCCCGCCCGCCGCACTCCCCTGATCGAGCGCGCCATTGCGCGCGGGGTTGATTTTCTGTTCAGCGTCGACCCGGCCAGCGCGGCGTATCCCTCCGGCTGGAACGACAAACCGAGCCAGAACTGGTGGAAGTTCGGTTTCCCGGTTTTCTATGTGACCGACATCCTGCAAATTGTGGAAGCGCTCGTGGCGCTGGGATATGGTCGCGACCCGCGCCTGGCAAATGCCATCGAACTTGTCCGCTCGAAGCAGGATACGGATGGTCGCTGGGCACTGGAATACGATTACACCGGAAAAACCTGGGTGGACTTCGGAGCCAAGAAAGAACCCAACAAGTGGGTCACGCTCCGGGCGCTGCGTGTTTTGAAGAGAATCGAATCTTGATCAGGAGATCATAGAATGCCAAAACCAACCACAAAATCCCAACTTATCGAAGCGGCGCAAAAGGAATATGACATCCTTGAGAAACTTATTGCCCCGTTGACTGCTGACCAGATGACCTGCCCGCCCGCGGCGGGGGAGTGGTCCATCAAGGACGTGCTTGCCCATCTGTATGAATGGCAGCAAATGTTCTTCCGCTGGTACGAAGCGGGGGTGCGCGGCGAAATGCCCGCCGTCCCTGCCGAGGGGTACAAATGGAGTCAACTCCCGGCGCTCAACCAGCACATCTACGAGACGTACCGTGACCTACCGCTGGAAGACGCCCTTCGCCAGTGGCGTGAGTCACACGCCAGAACGATGGCACTGCTCGAGTCGCTCCCCGAAGCGGACCTGTTCCAGCGCGGCAAATATCCGTGGATGAATCAGAATCCGCTCTCGGCATATTTCAACGCCAATATGGCTGCCCATTATCACTGGGCGCGGGGTGAGATACGGCTCAGGGTCAAGGCATGAGCGCAGTTCTGAAGGAATACCATGGTACTGTCCCGCCGTGCGGTGTTTTCTGCGGCGGGTGTCCGGTCTATATCCGCGAGCGGAAACCTTGTCCCGGTGCGCAGGTTAGCCAGCGCTGTGCCAGCAGGCAATGCCGGTTCTATACCTGTGCCCAGCAAAAGGGTGTCTCATACTGTTACGAGTGCGATGAATACCCCTGTCCCCGCTTCAAACGTTTTGCTGCTACCTGGGTCAAGTACGGGCAGGATTTTTGCGATAATCAGAAAAATTTGCAGTTCCTGGGGGCGGAAATGTTCCTCGAAGAATGGAACGCCAAAGCAGGAAAAGCAGATGAAAATGGATAAGCAAGGGTTTCGCGCCATATTGCAAAAGCGCAATCTATCCGAAGATAAGAATAGAAGCCTCGATTGTGCTGGTCGAGCGTTTCGAAAGAGAATTACATTGCCCTCATCCGTTTTGTTTTTTCATCAAGCAACACGCCATGTACGTGTTGCTTTGCTCGAGACACTCCCTGAAGCGGACCTGTTCCAGCGCGGCAAATATCCGTGGATGAACCAAAATTCCCTGGCGGCTTATCTCAATGCCAATCTGGCTGCCCATTATTACTGGGCGCGGGTGAGATACGGGAACGCCTGAAGGCGAAATAGAATTCTTGAAAATCCTACCCTATTTGGATGATGACGGCCTGGCTGTAGGAGATTATGCTATGGGTATGACGTTTCTAGAAGATGGCTTCTGGCGGCAAACCCTTTGGTGAATTTTCCTCGCCGCCAGGGATGGCGGCGAGATTGTTTTTAGGATGGAATCCTTAGGAGGCTACTGTGACTGAAATCACGATCCGGGAATTGAGTGGACAGGAAATGCTGGATGCAATGTTCCCGCTGCTAATCTATGCCTTTGTCCCGTCCCCGCCATTGCCGAACAAGGAAGAATGGCTGGATAAGTATATTCAACCACGCGAGGGATTGACTTATATCGCCGTGTTCGAAGGTGGTCACCCGATGACCGGGGCTGCCTCCAGGGCAATGACCCAGCAGGTACGCGGTGCCGTATTTGGGATGAGTGCCATCTGGGGTGTAGCGTCGATGCCGCAGGCGCGGCGAAAAGGATATGCCAAACGGGCGATGAGTCAACTCCTGGCGACCGTTCGCTCTGCCGGGCAACCCTTGTCAACCCTGTACCCTTTCCGGGAGTCATTCTACGAACGTTTGGGATATGTTACTTTCCCAGCTCCGAAGGTTGCGAAGTTTGCAACATCAGGGTTACTGCCCTTGCTCGAGAAAGACCTGGACGGAAATGTAGAGCTTTCGCTGCTCGGCGATGTTTACGAAGAGTATCGTGCCTACCTGTACCAGGTCCAACAGCATACATCGTGCATGGCGGTTCCAAATTTCGGGAGTAAATATGGGGCAGATCGTCGTCCGTTATGGATCGCGCAGGCCCAAAAGGGCGGTCAATCCGTGGGAATACTGGTTTATCGGCTGACCGGTTCCCAGATCAATGAATTTACCATGCAGGTGGCACGTTTCCACTACAGCGATGCCCACGGCAAGTATCTGTTGCTTCAATGGATTGCGCGCCACACGGATCAGGCCAAGGATGTGGAACTCAGCCTTTCGCCTTCCGAACGACCGGCAACCTGGCTGTCCGATCTCCAGGTCATGGATGAATTCAAGGACCATGTCCCGATGGGACGTGTCGTTGACGTGGCAAAGATCGGCGGGGTGCAGGTTGGGCCGGGTTGCTTCACCGCCCGCATCAGCGATCCCTTCTGCCCGTGGAATGAGGGCGTCTGGCAGTTCGCGTCAGTGGATGGCATACTGGAAGTCAGTCCGGCAAAAGAAGCAGCTTGCGAGCTGAAAATCCAGGCGCTCTCGGCGCTCGTATACGGCACAAACGCGCCCGGTGATTTTTATATCCGCGGGTGGGGGAACCCATCTCTACAACTTCAGATGACCATGCAGAGTATGTTCCCTCCGCTGTTGCCCTATTTGGGTGAAGTCTTCTAGCCAGAACAAGGAGAGCAACAATGTCAGATGAAATCAAACCACGGCTTTTCTACAAATCGATGGAAGAAATCCAGGTTGCCTACATCCGCTTCTTGGGAACGCATCAGGAAATCCCGGCTTATTTCAAGCAGCTCCAGAACCAAATCAAACCATACATTGCCGGTGATCCCAATTGCCTGTATGACCGCAATGCGCGGTTTTTTTGCGATAATGCCAAGCTCATATAATTCAATCAACCCTTTCGAAAGCGCGGTGTTATTTCCAAGATTTCCACCGGGGAGAATAAACCAGTCTGGGACTTCCCAATTCAGTTGTTGGAGTATTTCAAACCCAATCGCTTTTTGACCTTCAATCCGATATGGGTTAATAGAATTGAGCAAATAAATATTCAGTTTGCCGCAAACTTCCTGAACCAGCGTCATGGCGTCATCAAAATCGCCGCGAATTT
>CAZRCR010000334.1:0-3664 GCA_964598615.1 uncultured Anaerolinea sp. | reverse complement strand
CCGGGCAAGTTCGAGGACGATGCCGAGAAAGCGCTGCATGCCGCCATCCAGGCATCCGTCGTCCGCCGACCGACATCGGTAGAGGAATTCCTAACCACCGTAACGGCGCTCATCCCGGCCATCAACACCTTCTTCGACAAGGTACTGGTCATGGCCGACGACAAAGCCGTCAAGGCCAACCGGCTGGGCCTGCTGCAAACCATCGCCGGTCTCACCGACGGGCTCGCGGACTTGAGCAAACTGGAAGGGTTCTAAAAAACGGGCCGAGGAGAAATCCTCGGCCTTTAGTACCGTTGAAACCCGCATGCGCCGCGTTATAATTTACACAACGCTATGAACCCGCTCTCTTCCGATCCCCTCCGCCAGGCCGAGCAAGCCATCCACGATGGCAAGATCAACGAAGCCCGTGCCATGCTGATCGACTATATCAAGCGCGACCCGAATTACGACCGCGCCTGGTGGCTGCTGGCCTTTACCCTGACCGACCTGAACCAGCAGGTCGACTGCCTGAAGCGCGTTCTGAACCTGAATCCGGGTCATGTCCAGGCACGCGAGTGGCTGGCCAAGTTGAAAAAGACCGGGTCCCTGCCGCCCCTGAAACCGGCCGTCAATCCGTTCGTCTCCGGAAACACCGGCGCGTTGACCGGGGAGCCGGTTCCCCCTCCGACCTTCCGCCCAACTCCGGCAGAGAAACCTGCCCCCCCGTCTGCATCCATGTGGCCTGCCCCGGAACGCAAACCTGTTCCGGTAGCGGAACCGCCCGTTGTCCCATCCTGGCAGGCGCCCAGCGCAGCGCCAGCATCACCGCCGCCGCCTTCGGATACGGTCCCGCCAGCATGGTTGATGCCGGAAGAGGAAAAACCTGAACCGCCCACGCCTTCCCGGGTAAAACAACCGGTTCAGGGTCCGCCCGCGAACGGAAAAAAGTCGAAGAAGAAAAACACGTGGATCGTAGACTTCATCATCGTCTCGGTCGTCCTTTGCCTGGCTGTAACGGTTGGCGGCATTTACTGGCTGAGTCAGCAGACGAAGTTCGCCGTCCAGGAGTTACAGCAAACCGCCCAGGCAGCCCAGGCACAGATCATCGCCCCCACACGCACGCCGATCCCCACCTGGACAACAACCAGCACCCATACCACGATCCCGTCGAAGACACCCACCGAAACCCCCAGCCTGACACCCACCCTGGAATTCACCTACACCCCCACCGCGATCCCTACCAACCAGATCGGGCCGGTTGTGGGCCTGTTCCCACCCGATTTTACATTGACCAATGCCTTGACCGGTGAGCAGGTAACCCTCAGTGATTACCGAGGCGAGGCTGTTCTCATCTTTTTCTGGGCCACCTGGTGCCCTTATTGCAAAGCCGAAATACCGGACCTGCAAGAATTATACGCACAGTATGCAGAGGAGGGCCTGGTTGTACTCGCCGTCGACTCCGGCGAGACCAGTTCCACGGTAGCAGGCTTCGGGTCCGCCAGCGGATTGAGCTTCCCGCTCCTGGTAGATGCGGACCAGACCGTCACCGCCGCGTACAAGGTGGATACATTGCCACGTCATATCTTCATCAGCCGGTATGGACGGATCTCCCTGATCGAGTTCGGCGCCATGGACAGGGGCGAACTGGAGTGGCAGATCAAAGTACTCCTGCACCAGTTCCCCACCCCAACACCCTAAACGAAGCACTCGTTTTCAAAAACAAAAAACTCACTCTTGTTGGAGTGAGTTTTTTTATGCAAAGTGGGCCCGGCTGGGATCGAACCAGCGACCAAGCGATTATGAGTTTAGCAGTGCGAATTCCATAGCTTCCACTCTATTGTATCACCCCCATATTTGGGTAGGCAGTTGTAGGCTACCGTACCAAATATGGGGGTTGGCTCTCATCGGGGCATTTTGAGGTCGGTTTGTACTGCAACCCTACTGCAAGTCGTTTTCGGGCGGTTTCACGATTTCCTCGATATTTTCAGCCGCCTCATCCTGCGAATGGGCCATTACGTGCCCGTAGATGTCGGTGGTGACGCTCGCCTTGGAGTGCCCTGCCCGCCTTTGGACCGTGTTAACAGGTGTACCGATGTCCAGGAGCAGGGATATCGAGGTGTGACGCAGATCGTGGAAGCGGATTTCTGGCAGACCATTCTCCCGAAGGATTCCCTTGAACTCACGTGATACTTTGGTCTGATCCAGGTAGGTGCCGATGGTGGTGGTGAAGATCATGCCGGTTTCGACCCATCGATCTCCAGCAGCCGCTCTCAGTGCTTCCTGCCGATGGCGGTGCGCCTCCAGCATGGCGAGGGCGCCTTTGCCAATTTTGATCGTTCGTCTACCGGCCTTGGTCTTGGTGGGGACAAGCACATACCCCTTACCGGCCTCGATCTGCAGCTGACGCTCTACCCTCAGGGATCCTTTTTGCCAATCCACATCGGTCCACTTCAGGCCAAGCAGTTCGCCCTTGCGCAGGCTGGTTGTCAGAGCCAAGTAGTATAGAGCCACAAGTGGATGGTTTCTGGCTGCTGCCAGGAACGCATGAACCTGTTCCTCGGTGAAGATTTGGAACTCCTGCGTTTCCACCTTCGGACGTTCGACTGCATCCACAGGATTGCGGCCGATCAGGCCTTCCTTGACCGCCTGCTTCAGGGCTCCATGCAGGGTCACATGGATCAGTTGGATCGTCCTCGCTCCGCGCCCTTCATCCTGCATCCGCAGATACAACTGGCGCAGATGGGACGGAAGGATGTTCTGCAGGCGCATCTTGCCAAGTGCCGGGAAGATGTAATCCGAGCAGTACGATCGATAGTTCTTGACCGTGTTCGGCCTGCGGGACAGTTCCTTGCCGGCGAGCCAGCTTTCCATGAACTGCTCCAGGGAAACCTGCGTGCCATCGAAGGTCAGGCCGTGCTCGATCTTGCCGAGGATGTCCTTGACCCAGTCGCGGCAGGCCTTTTGTGACTTGGCATATTTTGTGACGCGTCGACCGCTCAGGCTGACTTGGGCGCACCATCGGCCATCTTTCCGCTTGTAGATGGTGCCTTCGTTGTTGCCTCGCTTTCTAGCCATGTTCATTCCTCCTTTCTGTGACTTGGTGAGCCCAGGCAGGAGGAACGAGTGGTGAAGCTTGTGCTATTCGACTGGTAAGGTGCTGTCGTACTCTAAAAAGATTGTACCTGATTTGGTCGCCAATTGAGCGACTGGGATGGGATTCATTTCTTGTGGTAAGGAAAGGTATAGGGCGGTTCATTTTGCTCTACTTTTCCTTGTAGATACCGTTCCAGATCTCCGACTCTCACTCTGATGGCATTGCCGATCCGAACGGTGGGGAGTTCGCCGCGCTTGGTAAGCAGGTAAGCATACGAGAGGCTTACTCCAAGCATCTCCGCGACCTCCTTCATTTTCAATAATCTTGCTTCCATGGTTTTTACTCCAATGAACCGTGATGTCATTATATAGAACTGATGTTCGCATGTCAAGCATTGCAGCTTTCCACTGTTTCTACTGTTTCCATACGTTATACACTTTGGTCAAAATCAGCGATTTTCATGTTTCACCTCCTCTTTACATTGCCAAAACTCAAGATTGATGATAAATTGTTCCTGCCGAGCGGCTGGGTGCCCCCCTCACCCAGTTCTCGGCACTTTTTATTGGGAAGAGATACAGGCACTCACTTTCT
>CAZRCR010000333.1:0-3667 GCA_964598615.1 uncultured Anaerolinea sp. | reverse complement strand
ATGGGCTATGCCTGGCTGCTGCGCGAACGCGACGGCGGCGAAATCGTCCCGGCCCGCGCCGGTGCCACCAACCCGCAGACATCCTGGGTGCTCAAACGCCTGGGACTGGAAGCCCCGCTCCTGTTGAACGACGCCTCGCCGCGCTTCGAAGCGGTCACCCGGCGGCTGGACACGGTCCTGCCTGAAACGCCCCTGCGTGAAGCTTGGGCCATCGCCGCACGGACCTGGGGACTGGCTCCCGTGGTCGACGCGGACGGGAAACCCGTTGGCCTGGTCACCGGCGCCAGCCTGTTCGGGTTCGTGAACGAGATGATCGGTCCGCACCCGAAGCGGCAGGAAATGAAACTGGCCGAGATCCTCGACGCGCCCTGCCAGGATGCCTGCCAGACCCGCATCCCCCAGTTCCCGGCCAATGCCCGCATCCGCGATTCGCTCAACAGGATCCTGCGGGAAGAAGGCGACGATTTCTTCGTGGTGGACGAGGCCGGTCACTACGTGGGTGTCTGCCGCCAGCGCGACCTGCTCAACCCGCCGCGGCTGAAAGTCATCCTCGTTGACCACAACGAACCGCGCCAGGCAGTTGCCTCGCTGGAAGAAGCCGAACTGCTCGAGATCCTCGACCACCACCGCCTGGGCAACCCGTCCACGCACGTGCCGATCAAGTTCACCGTGGATATCGTCGGCAGCACCTCCACCCTGGTCTCGGAACAGATCGAGGAATCAGGGTTTTCCGCCCCGCCGCAGATCGCCGGGATGCTGCTGGCCGGCCTGCTCTCGGATACGCTCATCCTGACCTCCCCCACCACCACCGACCGCGATAAAAAGGCCGCCGAGCGGCTGGGACGCTGGGCCTTCGTCCGCAGCGGACCGCTGGCCGGAGAGACAGTGCCATCCTACGGACAGGCCGTTTTGAGCGCCTCCGCCGGTCTCTCGGCGCGCGCTCCGGAGGAGATCGTAAGCACAGACCTGAAACTGTACGAGGCAGGCGGCTACCGCTTTGCCGTGGCCCAGGCCGAAGTGACCGACCTGGTGCAGTTGACCGAGACCCGCGAGAAATTGCTGAACGCCCTGACCGCCCTGCGCGACAAACGCGCCCTCGATTTTGCCATGCTGATGGTCACGGACGTGGTGCGCGGCTCCAGCCGCCTGATCCTGACCAACGAACCGCCCGAACTCTCCGACCTGCCCTACCCACCCCAGCCGGACGGAACCCGTCTCGCCGAAGGCATGGTCTCGCGCAAGAAGCAGTTGCTTCCGGTGGTGCTGGGGTTGCTGGAGAGATAAAACCTTATGAAACAATGGTCAAGCTATATTTGGAAAGTAATAAAAAAAGCGCTTAGTCCATCGTTTAATGTTGCCGATATCATAGCTACTGTTGCAGGTGCAGTTGGTGGTTTAATTGCTTATTTGTACCCGCGTTTTCAGGAAATAATTAATATCGGTTTATGGGCAATACCCCTAGGAGTATTTTTAACTATCACACTTATAAGATTGTTTTTTGCACCTTATTTTCTATACCTTGAAGAAAAAACAGAAAACGATGCAGTAAAAGAGGAGATAAAAAGAATAAAACAATCTAAGCCAAACATTATTTTTGATCAGATTAGGGAGAGCCCTCTTTACAGAAAAACACCCGTAAGTGATAAAAAGGTTCCAATGTACCATGTTATACAAACATGGTTTATAAATTCACCCGAGATACCTTCAATTCAATCAGAAGCAAAAGGTGTCTCAGCAATCATTGAATTTTGGCACGAACAGCAAGATAGGCTGCTATTTTCAGTATATGGACAATGGGCAAAATCAACAGCACCAGACCATGTAGGCTTTTCTGGTTCTATTAGCGAGATTGATATTCCCCCAAGCAATTTGCCAGTAAAGCTTCTTATTGCATTAAAACATCCAACTGACGAGGAATGCTACGGATATTCTCTTGAGAGCATAACGCGTTCCATTGACGGCAGAGATCAACAATACAAACTTGACAAAGGCAATTACCGTATTTGTATAATACTTCGCGGATTCGGAATACAAAATAATTATTGGTTTCTCCTAAGAAATCCTGGAAGTGGTAAAAGCTTAGTCATGGAAACTTTGTCCGAGAAAAAATAATCCTAATTTACCAACCCATCACCAGACTCGAATCAACCCACCAACCCGCCGCACGTAGTGCGTCGCACCTGCCCCGGCAGATAACGCCTACCCGTAGGCAACTCCCATAAACCAGACTCATCCACCCGTGTGGTGCGACGCACTCCTCATAGTATGAAAACTATCTACCAATCCCTCGCCGAACTCGAATCGACCCGCCAACCTGCCGCGCTGTGCACCGTGGTGCGCACCAGCGGCTCCACGCCGCGCCACAGCACCAGCAAGATGCTGGTCTTCCCGGACGGGCACATCCTCGGCACGGTGGGCGGCGGCGAGTTGGAGAACCGCGTCCGGCAGGAAGCCTTACAATCCCTGCGCGACGGACAGCCGCGCCTGCTTACCTATAACATGACCGACCCCTCCCGCGGCGACGTGGGCATCTGCGGCGGTCAGGTGGAGGTCTTTGTGGAACCCATCCTTCCTTCCCCGCTGGTCGTGGTACTCGGCGGCGGGCACGTCGGCAAAGCCGTGGCGCACCTCGCCAAATGGCTCGGCTTCCGGGTAGCCGTCAGCGACGACCGGCCCGAGTTCTGCACCCCCGAGTCCAACCCGGATGCCGACGAGTTCTATAACTGCCCGATGGCCGAACTGCCCCTGCACCTGTCCATCAACCCGCAGACCTATCTCATCCTGACCACACGCGGCTCGCAGGTCGATGCCGCCGGTCTGCCCGCCCTGCTGGACACCCCGGCAGGGTATATCGGCGTGATCGGTTCGCGCCGCCGCTGGGCAGAGACCACGAAACAGCTCAACGAAATCGGTATCTCCGACGAGCAATTGAAGCGCGTCCACTCGCCCATCGGCCTGGGGATCGGCGCCGAGACGCCTGAAGAGATCGCCGTCAGCATCCTGGCCGAAGTCCTGATGGTCCGTGGCAGCGGTTCGGGCAAACAGATGAAGGAACCCCGATGACATTACCCTCCAACCAGCGCATGTTCCACGGCGGCATCCGCGCCGCAGCCCTGGCCGACCAACTGTCAGCCCGCTTCAACGACCGGCAGCACCGCACCAGTGTCCAGGTCCGGGGGGAGAGCGCCCTGGTGCAGATTGGCTCCAAACATGGAACGCCGGTCACGGTCCATATTGCCGATACCGAAGGCGGCGTACTCGTCACCATGAGCCGTGACCGCGACTGGCTGGACCGGGTGGCGGACGCGTCCGACATCGTTGAGCGCGCCGCGTCGAACCCGCTTTCCCTGCTGGCGCTCGTCCCGGATGTGATCGGCGAGATGAAGCAGGAGAACGTGGCCCCGCAGATCTGGAACGCCATCAACGACATCTGCGCCCTGACCCGGTCGCTGGCCGGGGAGGAGGACGCCCCCGCCAACCCGAAAGTGTGCGCCTACTGCGGCACGGCCAACGACCCGGAACTGGAACTGTGCGTTGCCTGCGGCGCCGCCCTGCCCACGGACCTGCCGCGCGTCTGCCCGAAGTGCGGACGCGGGCACACGTACGACGCGTTGTTCTGCCAGGCCAGTGGCACCCGCCTGGTGGAGGGATATAACCATGAACCTGG
>CAZRCR010000332.1:0-3678 GCA_964598615.1 uncultured Anaerolinea sp. | reverse complement strand
GGAAGTACATCCAGCGGGCGAGTTTGTTGCATTTCTGTTCGAAGGGGGTGGAGCAGAACTCCCAGACCGGCACCCGGCGGCCTTTTTCGCCCACTTCAGCGGAAATGGCGTGACCGGAATGCAGGTCGCCTGCCAGCAGGTACAGGTTCTGGATGTTGTTGTCACCGATCAGGCGCAATAGGCGGCGGCGTTCGGCCGGGAAGCCCGACCAGCGGTCACGCGGGATGTCGGCCCACATGCGGAAGAGGAGCGAACAGGAAGTGATGATGAACTTGACCGGGTACTCGTCCTTGACGCGCAGCAGCCACTCCTCCAACTTTGTCCACTGATCTTCGCCCAGCATGGAGCGTTTGCCAAAGGATGGTTTTACCCGCATGGTGCGCGTATCCAGAACGAAGAAGGCTGCGCCGCCGTAGGAGAAGGAATACGCCAGCGACCCGGGAGCCTGGTCTTCCAACCGGTAGCGGCCATCCTCGTGCAGGTCAGGGGCCTGTTCCATGGCGGGGGCGTGCATCCCCTGGTGCTCCCAGTAGGCTTTGAGCGCTGCCTGGACGCGGCTCAAGGGCATTCGCCACTCTTCCGGTTTGCGCCCTTTCAGGAAGCGTTCGGCCACATCCCAGATCGGGATTTCGGCTTTGGCGCGGGTGGCGTCGGTGAAGTGCCAGTCATCATCCACTTCATGGTCATCGAGGGTCATGAAGGCGGGCAGGTTCTTGAGCATTTTCTGAAAATGCCTGTTCGACCAGGTGTGTTCGTAGACGCGGCGGAACTCATCGGTGGTGACGGCGGCCTTGCCAATACCATTGTAGGTCCATACGTCCGCGTAGACCTGGTCGCCGATTAGCAGGATGAATTGCAGGTTTTCCTTCTTGCGCTGTTCGTCGATATCTTTGAAAAGGAGACCGGCTTTGGCCTCATCGGTATCGGGGCGAAAACAGGAGCCGAAAGCGAACTTGAAGGGATGTTTTTCTTTGGGGTTGGGGAAGGTGGCGAATTTGCCGTGCCCGTACTTGACCGGGGGCGGAGCGTCATCAAGACGCAGGTCGTAGTAGTAAACCGTGGCAGGTTCCAGGTCTCGTAGCGGAACAACCCCGGCGAATCCATCTGCGGCATCGAGCGGCAGGGACGTGCCTGCTGGTCTGGCATCGCTCAGATCGGGCTGGCGTCCCAGCCAAGCGTGCAATAGACCGGGGCCATCGGCGCGCCCCCACAGGTTTGCGGATGTGTCGGAGAGTCCGCCCACGATGGGACCGAGAATCAGTTTCGGGTCAGCCATATCTCCTCCTTTGACTACTTGGGAATGATCAATTTTTTGGTGCGTGTTGGGTCTTATTCGCTTCTGGCAGTAACGGTCAGCAGCACCTGTTTTTGTTCCACGCTCTGCCCGGTCTTGACCTGCAAACTGGTCACTTTCCCGGCCAGGGGGGAGCGTAGTTCGTTCTGCATTTTCATGGACTCAAGCACGAGCAGGATCTGGCCTTTTTCCACATCCTGCCCCTCGTTGACCGGCACGGCAACGACCAGTCCCGGCATGGGCGATTTGAGTGTGAATTCATGGCCGTTGCTCTCTGCGCTGTGACCGGCGGTGCGCAGACGGCGTTCGCGTTCGTCCTCCACTCGCACCTGGTAGAACTGGCCGCGCAGCAGGATCTGCCAGCCGCTCTCGTCCGGGTCGATGTAGGCTTCGTAGGATTCGCCGTTGACGATGAGCGAGTAAAGCCGTCCGCCGCTGACGGCGGCCAGGTCCACTTCGAGGATCTGGTCGCCAAAGCGCACGTGGCGCTCGTCCATGAGTTCAACCGGGAATTCCAGGCCGTCCACTTCGGCAATGTATTTCATTGCTTCCCCTTTTCCGTTCGCCCGGCCCATTTCCAGTTGGAAATCTTTGGGGCGCGCTGTGCCGCTGGCATGGGATGGCTGCCCTGGCGGTTTGCCACGAGGGTGGCCATCAGGGCGGCGATATCGAGATAACTCTCGCGGCTCTCGGCGGCGTCCATATTGGCGAACTGTTCCTCCACCAGGGTGGTGTCGTAGTGACCGCTGATGAACGGGTAGGTGTTAACCAGCGCCTGATGAAAGGGGATGTTCGTGCGCACGCCGACGATGCGATACTCCTCCAGTGCCCGCCGCATGCGGACGATGGCCTGGGCGCGCGTTTCTCCCCAGACGACCAGTTTGGAAATGAGCGGGTCGTAGTAGGGCGAAATTTCGAAACCGACGTTCACACCCGTATCCACCCGGACTCCCGGCCCGGTCGGCAATTGCGTCAGCGTGATGCGCCCCGTGGATGGCAGGAAACCGTTGTAGGGGTCCTCGGCGTTGATGCGGCATTCGATGGCTGCTCCGCGGTGTTCGATATCTTCCTGGCCGCGGCTCAACTTCCAGCCGTAGGCCACCTTGATCTGTTCAGCCACGATATCCATGCCGGTGACCATTTCGGTGACCGGGTGCTCGACCTGCAAACGGGTGTTCATTTCGAGGAAATAGAAATTGCGTTCCTGGTCCACCAATAGTTCGATCGTCCCGGCGTTGGCATAATCCACGGCGCGTGCTGCCTGGACAGCCACTGTTCCCATCCGGGCACGCATGTCCGCGTCCGCGGCCAGCAGAGGGGATGGGGTCTCTTCGATGAGTTTTTGGTGGCGGCGCTGGATGGAACACTCGCGCTCACCCAGGTGGATGACGCTGCCGTACTGGTCGGCCAGGATTTGGAACTCGATGTGGCGCGCCCCCACAAGCAGTTTTTCGAGATAAACGTTCCCATCGCCAAAAGCAGACTCAGCCTCGCGGCGTGCTCCGCGCAGGAGTTCGGGCATTTCTCCCAGATCACGCACTTCGCGCATGCCTTTGCCGCCGCCGCCTGCCGTGGCTTTGATGAGCAAGGGAAAACCGATCTTCGGGGCTAGAGCGAGCAGTTCGTCGTCCCGCAGCGGACCTTCGCCTTCGGTCCCCGGTACGACCGGGACCCCGGCCCGGGCAACAGTGGCGCGTGCAGCGGATTTATCGCCCATCGCGGCGATGGACGAAGCCTTGGGCCCGACGAAGACCAGCCCGGCGTCCGCACAGGCGGCGGCGAAATCCGCCCGTTCGGCCAGGAAGCCATAACCGGGGTGGATGGCGTCCGCGCCGCATTTGCGGGCGATGTCGATGATCTTGTCGGCGCGCAGGTACGAGTCGCGCGCCGGGGCGGGACCCAACAGGTAGGCTTCGTCCGCATACCGGACATGCATGGCCTGCCGGTCGGCTTCCGAGAAGACGACTACGGTCTTGATGCCGAGTTCACGGCAGGCGCGCAGGATGCGGACGGCGATCTCGCCACGGTTGGCGATCAGGAGTTTTTTGAACATACGAGGTTACTTTTTTTACCGCGAAGAACGCAGAGGCCGCGAAGGTTTTCCTGGCGATCTCGGTGGGCTTAGTGTTTCAGTAAAAGTCGCAGGCAGGCGCAAGCCTAGATCTGCGGCATGACAGTCAATTCTTTTTCACCAACGAACTCGCTGAAGAAGCGAATTTGCAGGCTGAGTTGCTCGGCGAACAACTGCTGGCCGGTGGGGGTGAAGAGCGGATTTTCTTCGCGGTAATGTTCCAGACGGTGGATTCGTTCGCTCAGTTTGGCGGCCAATTTTTCGTAATCGTGGATGTCGGAATAGCACCATTGCAGGACGCGGTAGGGGCCGT
>CAZRCR010000331.1:0-3686 GCA_964598615.1 uncultured Anaerolinea sp. | reverse complement strand
GCACGTTACCAAGAGCGATCTGCGCCGCCGCGCCCGCACCCGCCAGAAGGTTTATCGCGGGATCGTGTTGGGCGGTGCGCTGTTGTTGCTGGTGGCTGTCATCGCGCTGGCAATCTATTCTTCCATCCAGAATAAAGCAGACAGCGAGGCGGCCCAGACCGCCGCGCCGACTGCCATGCCCACGGCAATCATTCCCACCGCAGGCGGCCCGACCCCGGAAAAGATCGGCGACAAGCAGTATTCATCTGCTCCGCCTTTCCTGCTAGATATGACCAAAACCTACTATGCCACCGTCAAGATGGCGAATGGCGGCGAGTTTGTCATCGAGTTGTATGCCGACAAAGCCCCCATCACGGTCAACAGTTTTGTCTTCCTGGCGCGCGAAGGTTATTTCGATGGTGTGACCTTCCACCGTGTTCTCGACGGGTTCATGGCACAGGGCGGCGACCCGACCGGTACCGGTATGGGTGGCCCCGGTTATGAATTCGTCAACGAAGTCAATGATCTGGCTTTCGACAAGGCAGGCGTGGTTGCCATGGCGAATGCCGGGCGCGATACCAACGGCAGCCAGTTCTTCATCACCTTCGACGCGGTCGACTTGACCGAATACGATTACACCATCTTCGGGCAGGTCATCGAAGGTATGGACGTGGTCAACAATATCACCCGCCGCGATCCGAATGACAATCCCGATTTCGAGGGTGATGCCATCGAGACGATCACCATCAGTGAAGAATAGCTTTTGTTTCCTGAACAAAAAATCCCCGGCTTCATAGTCGGGGATTTTGTATTCAGGAAATGCTATCATTCTTGCGGGTCGACGATCTTTAGGAACGCCTCCACCACTTTGGGATCGAAGGATGTCCCTGATTCTTCCTGGATGTATTCCAGCACTTCGTGCTTGGACCAAGCCGGGCGGTACGGGCGGACGGTCATCATCGCATCCCAGGTATCCACCACGGCGAAGATGCGCGCGGCCATGGGGATCTTCCCGCCTTTCAACCCTTGCGGATACCCGCTGCCGTCCCACTTTTCATGATGGCTGTAGGGTATATCGATGGCGGGATAAAGATAGGCAATCGGCAGGAGCAGGTCATAGGCGAGTTGCGGATGTTTGCGGATGAGTGCCCGCTCTTCGTCGGTCAGGGCACTGGTCTTTTGCAGGACACTATCGGGAATCCCCATCTTGCCGATATCGTGCAGGAAGGCGCCGCGTTTCAGGTGGGAGATCGGCGCCGCATCCAACCCCATTGCTCTTCCCAGTTGCACTGCCAGTTCGGCCACGCGCAGACTGTGCCCCTCACCTTCGCGTTCGCGCAGATCAAGGGCGCGGGCGAAGCCTTCGATAGTGGCGTCGTAGGCCAGGGTCAATTCCACCATGGCGCGCTGCGTGTCCTGCAGGGGAGTCGTTTTGCTTTCCTGCGTGGCAGGGACATCTTTATGGGGGCGCAATTTCGAAGGGGGAAGGACAAATTCTTCGGGCATGGATACCTCTAGAAACCGGTTTATTTTACTGGCCGAATTCCGTCAATACACGTGCCATGTGTTTGGCGTGTTTCAGGTACAGATCGATGCGGATGTTCTCGTTCGGCGCGTGGACGCGTCCATCCGGATGACCCAGCCCGGCGGTCGCCACGGGCATCGCCAGTTCGTGGACGAATGGGCCGTTCGGACCGGAGCCGCCGCTCATCGTGATGAGTTTCATCGGTTTGCCGTATACTTCCGGAGCCGTATCGCAGATAAGTTTGATGAACGGATCATCGGGGTCGGTGCGGGCCGGTGCTTCGCCGCCCAGGAATTCGATCTGCACATCGGGGAAGCCTTCCGCGTCCAGGTGGGCACGCAGCGCCCGGCGTACGTCTGCAGGCTCCTGGTCCGGAACGAGACGAAAGTCGATCTTGGCCGAGGCACGCGCCGGTTGAACGGTCTTCGAGCCGGCGCCCTGGTAGCCGCTGGTCAGCCCGCAAATAGTGCAGGTGGGTGTAAAGACTTCTTCCACACGCAGGTCCACGCCTTCGGTCAAACCCTTGATGAATGATTTGACGCCATACTGCTGTTTGTAAACCAGGGACGTCTCCGGCAGCGCATCCATCAGTTCGATATCCCGCGTGGATGGGGGCCGGACCTTGTCGTAGTGCCCCGGCAGGCGGATGCGTTCATCGGGACCTTTGAGCGTGTTGAGTGCCCAGACAAGCCGCCAGGCGGCATTGGGGAAGATTGACCCACCCAGACCGGAGTGCACATCGATGGCGGCGGTCTCCACCGAGAGTTCCACGTAGCAGATACCGCGCAGGCCGAGGTGTTCCAGCGGCGTTTCTTCGTGATCCACACCACCGAACTCCCAGATACAGGCGTCCGCTTTGAGCTTTTCCAGGTTGCTGAGCACGAAGTCGTGCAGGTGGATGCTGGAGGTCTCTTCCTCGCCCTCGATGATGAATTTGACGGAGCAGGGCAGTTCACCCAATTCATCCAGCAGGGCGTCGATGGCGAAAAGACGGGCGGTCAGATGGCCTTTGTCGTCGCTGACGCCGCGCCCGAAGAGTTTCCCGTCACGGATGGCGGGTTCGAAGGGTGGGGTTTCCCATAGTTCGAGCGGTTCAGCAGGCTGGACATCGTAGTGGTTGTAGAACAGGATCGTTTTATCGCTTTTGCCTTTGCGCTCGCCGAAAACGACCGGTGCGCCGGGCGTAGGCAGGATCTCGGCGTGGAAACCGCGTTGCTTGAGCATGTCAGCGGTGAGCGCGGCACATTCCTGCAAGCCCCAGTTCTGGGCACCAACGGAAGGCTGGGCTACGAAGCGGGAGAGTTCGGCGATGGAACTGTCGAGGTGGGTGTCCAGGTAGGAATCGATTTTCTTGTAGTCGGTCATGTGTTTCTCCCAATGCATGTTTTATCGTAATAACCATTCCAATGAAAGCGACCCGGCATAGGCGATGACGAGCATCTTGATAATCTGTCCCGGCAGAACCCACAGGAAAAACTTGTGTATGGGCATCTTGAGTACCCCGGCGGCCACGCCCACCACATCGAAGAACGGGTTGGGTATGGCGGCCAGTACCAGGATGGCTGGCCCGCCGTACTTGCGTACCCAGCCGGTGATCTTTTCGTAGCGTTTCCAGTTCTCGATCACGGCTCGTCCGCTGTAACCAGCCAGGTAGCCGGAAAGTTCGCCCACCGCACCGCCCAACCCGGCGGCGAGCGCGATGCCGAACGGATGGAACATACCGCTCATTGCAAAAACGATCGCCAACCCTGGTACGGGGACAAGGATGGTGGCATAGGAGATGAGCACGATCAAAAAGATGCCTGGATATCCGAAGGCGGCAAACTTTTGTACCTGATCGCGGATCATGTAGCCGCCCACGGTGATTCCGATCACCACAACCAGTGCCAGGATGCGCAACAGGGTCGTGGTCAGTTTCGGCTTTTCTTTGGCAGGCGGTTGTATGGGTGGGGTGGTTGGTTCCATAGATTTTATAAAAAAGGGCAAGTCTAGAGACTTGCCCTGCATCGTTATTGTTCTGTGATTACTACACCGAGGATTTTGACACCCGGATATTCGGGGGCCATCGGGTTGCGTGGCTGGATGGACATGACCACATCCATGCCGCCGATCACCTGCCCGAAGACGCTGTGCTTGCCGTCCAGCCAGGGGGTGGGCACGTGCGTGATGAAAAACTGGCTGC
>CAZRCR010000330.1:0-3687 GCA_964598615.1 uncultured Anaerolinea sp. | reverse complement strand
GGATCGGTGTGGAAGTCATCATCGGCAGCGCTTTGGGCATGTACTCGATCCTGCAAGGGCCTGGCGTGAATTTCTGGTTGTACTGTTTTGCCCTGCCTCTGCTTCTGGGCGTGCTCATCATTGCAGCCGCCGTTGGAACCCGTAAAGCTCGTTGGATCTTTGTGGATGTCCAGCAGAAACCTGGCGAGAAACCGGAACGCATTTTTCTGGGGTTCCCCCTGCCGCTGAAGTTCACCGCCTGGTTCCTGCGCACCTTCAAAGGAAAGATCCCCGACATGGACGAGAAGCTCAAGGGCACCAGCACTGACGAGATCATCGAGATCGTCGAAAGCGGCTTGAGTGGGGATGAACCCCTGGTCGTCAATGTGGACGAAGGCGATAACGGCAACCGCGTGAAAGTATACATCGGCTAGTTGATTGGAAAGCAGCCCCGCAAGGCAATTCCAAGTAGATTTTAGTTAGATAGAGCGCACAGCAATCTTGGAAAGGAGAATCATTATGGCAACCACAGAAGAACGCATGAAAATCTTGAAAATGATCGAGGAAGGCAAACTCAGCGCGGCGGAAGGCGCAAAACTGCTCGCCGCTTTGACCAGCGGAGGCACACGCCCCGGCGGGATCGCCGCCAGCGGCGCCAAATGGCTACGCGTGCGCGTCACCGATGTAAATACGGGCCGTTCCAAGGCCACCGTACAAATTCCTCTCGCCCTGATGGATGCCGGAATGAAAATCGGCGCTCACTTCGCTCCCGAGATCGACGGCGTCAACATGGACCAGTTGATGGAAGCCCTGCGCTCCGGCATGACCGGCAAGATTATCGACGTGACCGATGATGAAGACGGAGAACACGTCGAGATCTTCGTCGAGTAGTCTCCGGCAGGGCCGGAGAGAAGACCGGCTGGCTGAAGATTCAGCAAACCTTTGGCAAATCAACAGAGAATGGATAGATGACGGATAGGAAGTTTCTACCCGCCAGTCTGATAATGTTCCTGCAAACCAGAGAAAGAGTCGTTTTATGGAAAAGAAATCAAAGGCACCTCTACTCACGAATACCCTGATCATTCTCCTGATCAGCATGATTGCCGCCAACATCGGCGGAAACATGTACGGCCCGCTCCTGCCGCTTTATGTGCAGAATCTGGGCGCCAACATCTCCCAGATCGGCCTGTTCTTTACGCTTTCGATGATCGCTCCCCTGCTGTTCCAGATCCTGGGCGGCTGGCTTTCGGACGCCATCGGGCGCGTGCAAGCCATGGCCATCGGCAGCGTAGCCGGTGTAGTTGGCTATGTCATGTTCACAGTGGCTCCCTCCTGGGCTTGGCTGCTGGTAGGCATGGCCGGCCTGGCAATGGCATCATCCTTCGTGGGGCCAAGCTTCCAGGCCCTGGTTGCTGAACAATCCACCGAAGAAACTCGCGGACGGGTTTTCGGCGTCACCCAGACGGCCTTCCTGTTGGTGGGCGTCATCGGCGGACCGTTGGGCGGCTACATTGCCGACAATTATGGCTTCCGCTGGATGTTCATTGTTGCCACCAGCCTGTACGTGGTTGCTACCATCATCCGCCTGTTCATGGCCCGCAAGATTCGCAAGGAAGAGAAACCTGAAGAAAAAGAGAAACGCGCCGCACCTTCCTTCTCCGGTCTCAAGACCAGCATTGCCACCCTGATTGGTTTAATGGTCGGCGGCGGGATCATCACCTGGATCTTCATCTCCGACGGCATCAGCGACATCTCCTTCAGTCTGGTTGGGAACCTGTTCCCGGTGTACTTAAACAATATCAAGAACATTAGCATGACCCAATTGGGCATCCTGCAATCGATCGCCTCGCTGGTAACCATGGCCTTCATGTTCTTGGGCGGCATGCTCTCGGATAAGGTCGGCGAACGCGTGGGCATCGTGACCGGCAACCTGTTCGTAGCCGGGGCGCTCTACACCATGCTCAACGTCAGTTCATTTGCCATGTTCATAGTAGCCTGGGTGCTGTTGGGAATCGGTCAGGCGCTGGCCGGCCCCGCCTACAACTCGCTCATCTCGAAAGCAGTTCCCAACAACTTGCGCGGTACGGCATTTGGGTTCTTCTCCACCAGTCTGGGCATCTTCTCCCTGCCCGCGCCCTACATCGGAACGGCGCTATGGGAAAGGTTCAACCCCCAGATGCCCTTCTACATACCGATTGTTGCCATGATCGCTATCGCCCCCATCATCTGGTTCAAGTTCAAATTGCCAAAGGTGAACAAGGAAGAACAAGCTGAGAATTCCGCAAACTCAGCCGGAGGCAATATGCAATCCGCAGTCGTAGCAGAAAGTCCCGAAAAATAAGGCTCAGAAAGGATATCCCATGTCTGAAGAACTGCTCGAAAAAGTTTTCCAAGTTTCCGGTCCCGCCCGGCTGGAAGTATCCAACCTGCGTGGCTCCACGGAGATCCACACCGGGGTGGATGACACAATCAGCGTCAAGGCTGTCAAACACGAGCAAAGTGGAGACGCCAAGCGCACCGAGATCGAAATAACCCAGGAAGCTGACGGCACGGTCAAGGTCAAGACCCGCTTCCCCGAGGTGAGTTGGGGCTGGCTAACCGGCTCCCAGCCCTGCAAAGTGGACTATGTAATCACTGCCCCGCGCGCCTGCACGCTGAAAGTACATGGCGTCAGCAACAACACGCTTGTGGAAGGTTTCGACGGAGATGCCAGCTTCAATTCCGTCAGCGGCGAGATGACCCTGCGCGACCTGCACGGCAAGATCAAGGCAGTCACCGTCAGCGGCAACCTGGAACTGGCCGATCTGACCGGGGAACTGAGTCTCAACTCTGTGAGCGGTGACATCCGCGGCAAGAATATCACCGGCCCCATGGATGTAGATACGGTATCCGGACAGGTACTGCTCGATGGGGCTGTTCTGTCATCGGTCAAAGCCACCAGTGTCAGCGGTGACGTAAAGATCGAAACATCCCTGGGCGATGGCCCCTACAAATTCAACTCCGTCTCCGGCGAGGTGGGGCTGAAGGTCCCAGCCGAAACGCGCTGCTCGGCAGAACTGCACACCGTCAGCGGGTCGCTTCAGGTAAAGCTCCCGGCCACATCCGTCTCACGCCATAACGGCTGGCAGGCCGTGGAGGTCCAGGGCGGCGGCGTGAAAGTCTCTCTGCACAGCGTTTCCGGTGACCTGGCTCTCGTTTCCTGAAATCTCCGCAGGCCAGCGGCCCTCATTCCAACCAAATTGAAATGATGGCCGTTATTCGAAACAACCCCAATCTTGGGGATGAAAAATTCCTGTTTCGGGCATACAATCAATATTAAAAATCACAGTGGAGAAACCCGATGCAAGAAAATGCCCCCAAATCGAAACAGCCTAGCGGGATGTTCGGCTTCAGCATTGTCTGGCTGGGACAGATCATTTCGGTACTGGCCTCCAGCATGACCGGCTTCGGCCTGTCCATCTGGATGTACAAGCAAACCCAGAGCGCCACAGCCATGGCAGGTATGCAGGTAGCGTATATCACACCATTCCTGTTGCTCTCCCCCATCGCCGGGGTGCTGGTGGATCGCTACAACCGAAAACTCATGATGATGGTCAGCGACCTGGTGGCCGTGCTTGGCTCCACGTTCATCTTCGTCATGTACGCCACCGGTCATTTGCAGTTCTGGCACCTTTACATCAGCGCCGTGCTCAATGGCCTGGGCAACAC
>CAZRCR010000329.1:0-3687 GCA_964598615.1 uncultured Anaerolinea sp. | reverse complement strand
CTTCGTTATCACCCGTATATGCTACCATTTCCAAGCTTCAAGCGAAAGTCCTAATCATAAACTCTCCCATCCAAATATCAAATATAATATTTATTACCTTTGATATAATAGAGGCAAGGAATTTCTCCCATGAACATAAATCCGAATGCCCTGTTTGACGATTTCCGCAACAGCCTGGAGACCGAAGGAACGGCAAGCGCATCTATCCGCGCTTACCTGTCAGATGTGCGCACTTTTGCGGCCTGGTTCGAGAAAACCACCGGCGAGACGTTCGACCCATCCGCCATCGTTCGGCGTGATTTGCTGGATTGGCGCGAAGAACTTTCGAAAACTGGCCAACCTGCCAGCCTGAACCGGCGGCTCTCGTCGCTACGGGCTTTCTTCGCCTGGGCACAGCGCAAAGGGCTGGTCAGTCTAGACCCAACCAGCCGCCTGCATGGAGTCGGAGTTACAGGCAACCCACCAACTCCCCCATCGGAGGAGACCATCGAGCGGCTGCTTCAACAGGCCAGGCTGAATGGAAGCCTGCGCGACCGGGCTGTATTGGAACTGCTGGCCGCCACTGGTCTGCGCGTGCAGGAAGTCTCAGCACTGCGCGTCGCGGACCTGGAACTGGGCGCGGCCTCCGCCAGGGTGTGGGTGCAGGCCGGAGAAACGCGACGCCGGCGCGAGGTCCCGGTGAACGTGCGGGCACGCGTAGCACTGCGGGATTATCTCGAAACGCGCGGAGAAGTGCAGTCCAACAAGCCACTTTTCGCAGGGCGGGGCGAAGCGTCAATCTCGCCGTACGCGGTCTGGTACACCGTCAGGAAATTTGCCGAATGGGCCGGAGTGACGGGCATCTCGCCACGCAGTTTCCGGCAAGCAATGGCACGGCGGCTGGCCAACGACCCGCAGGTCGGACTGGTGGAAGCAGCCCGGCGGTTGGGTCACCAGCGACTGAACATGCTGGCCGGTTATTCAGACGGGATTGTATAATTAACACATGGACGATTCCCCCAACCTACTGGAAAGCATTCGCACAGTACGACATTTCCACAACCTGAATTTGGGGCAACTGACGACCATCGTCAGCGCCGGGCGGGTGCGGCGCTTCCGCGCCGGGGAAACCATCTTCACGGAGACCGACCCCAGTTCGGGAATGTTCGTGCTTATACGCGGCATGGTGCATCTGTGCAAGACAGGACCGCAGGGACAAATGAACATCATGTCGGTCATCGAACCGGTTATCATGTTCAACGAAATCACCGCGCTGGACGGCGGTGTGAACCCCACCAGTGCCATCGCGGTCAAGGATTGTCTGGTCTGGCAAATCGGATATGAAGCCTTCCAGAAATTGCTCGAAACCATCCCGCAGGTGGGATTGAGCCTTCTACGGGTTTTGGCTACCCGAAATCGTCAGATGATTGCCCACTACGAAGACCTGTCTTTCCGCTCGGTCGTGGCGCGGACCTCGAAACTGTTACTCGATCTGAGCGCTTACGGCCGCCACTCCATCGACCGCCGTCAGTGCTCCATCGAAGAGATGGCGGCGCGTATTGCCACCGTGCCGGAAGCGATCAGCCGGTCGCTGAACGCCATCAAGAACACCGGAGCAATACGTGTCAGCCGGACGGAGATCGTGGTATCTTCGAGTGAAAAGCTGGCAGAATTGGCCCAGATCGGGCCGGAATTGGGAGAAGCATGAGAACAGAACAGATCGAGCACGGTGTGAACGTGCTCAAACGTGTTCCCTATCTTTCCCGGCTGCCCAGGCCGATCCTGGAGGATTTCGCGGCCGCCATGACACCCCGCCATTTCGAGGCCGGGCAGGTCATCTACATCGAAGGAGAACCTGCAGGCTGTGTCTATCTTCTGGAAAGCGGCTGGGTGAAGGCCACCCGTATGACCCGCGAGGGCCGCGAGCAAGCCATGCTCTTCCTGCGTCCGGTGGAACTCTTTGGGGATATCGCCGTTTTTTCGGGCACCCCCTATCCCGGCACGGTCACTGCGCTGGAGGCAGCCGATACCTGGGTCATCCCTTCCATAACTCTGGAGGCGCTCACCCAAAAGCATAACGAACTGGCCCAGGCCTTCCTGCACAAACTGGGGACGCGCGTACTGCATTACATCAAACTGGTCGAAGACCTGTCCCTGAGAAGCGTGGAAGCGCGTCTCGCCAACACTCTGCTTCAGAATGCAGAAATCCTGGAAGGCCAACTGGTTGTACCCCGGCGCGACTGGACCACTTTCGATGAAATGGCAATCCGCCTGGGAACCGTTCGCGATGTGCTTGGCCGGGCCTTGAAAACGCTCGAAGCCGAGGGATTACTCAAGGTGGAAAAGGATAAGATCATCCTGTGCGATCCGTCCAAACTGGCGGAGCGCGGCACTCTGTAACTATCCATACGACAAATATCGTATAAAAAATACAGGCCAAACTGTAAACTGGAACAGGCTGGCCTGTATTTTATTTTAATCAAAGGAAAACGAATGACGAAATTCTTGAACAAGTGGTTTCGCAAATTCCATCGCTGGATCGCCGTGCCGACCGCAATCGCCATCCCGGTGGCAGTGGTCATCAAGTTGCTGGGCAGCCAAAGCCTGAACGCGGCCTGGCAGCGGCTGGACAAGATCCCATCCCTGCTCATGCTGGTCATGGCAATCACCGGCTCTTATTTGTTCCTCCTGCCTTACATCGTAAAAGGGAAACACAAGAGGAAACAAAGCGAAAGTAAATCCGAAAATTAATTCCAAAATGAAAAGGAGAAACGTCATGAAAAATAATCATAAATTAGGGGCTGTACTGGCGGTGCTCGGCATCGTAACTGGACTGCTGGTCTTCTACCTGCTGGCCAGTCAATATAATCAGGTTATTGCAGTGAAAGTCGCCACCGGACGGAACGACGAAGCCACATCCGTGCGCATCACCTATGCCGTGCTGGGCTGGATCGGCATCGCCGCAGGAGCTATTTGGGCGGCTGTGCTTTACGGGTTCCTGAACAAGGAAAAATGGGCCTGGTTCTGGGGCGCAGTGGCTGCGACCATCCAGCTGCTGGTTGGGTTCTTCCCGGCTATCCCCGCCATGGACAGCGACCTGCCCCCCCCCACCCTAATCATCTTCGGCCTGGCGCTGATCCTGTGGTTCGGCATGTTGATCATTGGCGGCGTGGACAAGAAGATCATCACGCTGACCTTCATCGCCGGTCTGGCCTACGTGTTAACTTTCATCGACGGCGTGGCCCCCATCGCAAAGTACACCACCTCGCAAGATAACCCGTTCTGGAACGGGATGTACGTTATGTCGCAGCAGGTCAGTTGGTGGGGCGCAACAGCCTGGGCCATGTTCATCTTCGGCGCATTGGGCCGGAAGAAATGGACCATCCCGGTAGGCATCTTCGCGGGCGTCATGTCCATGCTGGCAGGTTATCCCCTCGGCCTGCACAACGCGCTCTTTGAAGTGCACCGCTTCTCGATGTTCCTGCCCGCCCCGCTGCTCAGCCCCGCGCTGGTGATCTCCCTCGTTTCGCCGTGGGGCCGGCGTCTGCTGGGCCCCGCCAAAGCCGCCAAACCCGCCCAGGCCGGACCCCCCGCCGCGGGCACCCGCCGCTCGCAGCCGTCCAGGGCCTAGAAAGCGGTTTGCATTTGCCTTTTATCAATTACAAAGCGCCTGCCATGTGATATCGATTAAGTGTGTCACAAAGAACT
>CAZRCR010000328.1:0-3688 GCA_964598615.1 uncultured Anaerolinea sp. | reverse complement strand
GGTGCGGCCGGAGGCGAAGCAGGCGGTCAGCAGGTAGCCTCCGGTGGGGGCTTCCCAGTCCAGCATTTCCCCGGCGCAGAACATGCCCGGCAGGGAGCGGACCATCAGATGTTCATCCAGGGCGGCGAAGTCCACGCCCCCTGCGCTGCTGATGGCTTCCTCGATGGGCCGCGGCACGGTCAGCGGGATGGACAGGTCTTTGATACAGGCCGCCAGCCGGAGCGGATCGTTGAACGTTTCTCTGGGAATGAACTCCCACAGCAGCCCGGCCTTAACGCCTTTCAGCCCGACCGCCTTTTCGAGATGGCTGGACATCGAGCGCCCCCCGCGCGGACCTGCCAGCCGGTCGGCCAGTTTCTCCTGCGTCCAACCCGGAGCCAGATCGAGGTGCAGGGACGCGGCTCCGGTAGCTTCGATCTTGTCACGGAGGAGCGCCGAACAAGCGTAGATAAGACTGCCCTCCACGCCGTGTTGGGTGACAACGAACTCGCCCTGC
Source organism: uncultured Anaerolinea sp. (assembly GCA_964598615.1). GTDB lineage: Bacteria > Chloroflexota > Anaerolineae > Anaerolineales > Villigracilaceae > UBA877. The sequence goes on along the minus strand of CAZRCR010000328.1, from coordinate 3,192 downwards.
TGACGGAAGCTCCGTCCGCGCGAATCGGTGAACGATGCCACTACAGCTTTCAGTGGCGCCCCGGCGAACTTGGTGCGGAAGTGCTCCGTCCAAGCCACATCGAATCCACAGTTGGCCGGGCGGAACGGGGTGACCGGGATGCCGCGTTCTGTCAGCCGCGGGACCCAGGCCCCGGTCGAGCCGGTGATCGGCCAACTGGCCCCGCCTAGTGCTAGGATCGTCGCCGCGGCGGGCACAGCGGCTTCGCTGTCGGGCGTCTCGAAGCGTAGCGCCCCATCGGCGGTCCACCCGGCCCAGCGGTGGCGGAAGTGGAAGGTCACACCCAGGTCGCGCAGGCGCGTCAGCCAAGCGCGCAGCAGCGGGGCGGACTTCATCCCGGTCGGGAAGACCCGGTTCGAGGTCCCGACGAAGGTTTCGATGCCCAATCCCGCCGCCCAGTCCCGCACCTGCTCGGGGCCGAAGCCCTGCAGGAGCGGCTCGATCTGCGGACGGCGCTCGCCGTAATGGGCGGCGAACTGCTCGAAGGGTTCGGCGTGGGTCAGGTTCAGCCCGCCGTGGCCTGCCACCAGGAACTTGCGCCCGGCGGACGGCATGGCGTCGTACAGGTGCACGGACGCGCCGCCGCGGGCCAGCGTTTCGGCAGCCATCAGCCCGGCGGGTCCGCCGCCGATGACCAGTACCCGTTTTTTGGGTGGGAGAATGGGATGGGGAGTTGACATACCCAGGAAACAGATGATTTACTCAGGGTTGATAGATATTTGCCTGCGATTGAAAAGAACCACCAGACATCCAAAAATGAAGCCGCCTAGAATAACAATCACGGCGCGTAGAAAAGAGTAGACATCCATTGAGTAGAAAATTATTTGGTGGATTATCGGAAATAGAATCAGAACAACCACTCTTCCTATAAAGGCTGAGATAGAGAACCACAGCATCACTAATATCGGTGACAGCACATGCACTTTACCGTTGCGGTTTTTATTTATACGAGAAGATATGATCAAAGCAAATAAGCCGGAACCAACCATGAATCCTAAAGACATGAAAGGTTCTGGAAGGCGATCGGAAATATCGAAAATACCCATGATTCGATACATTGTATTTGAATAACCGACTTGATAACCAATGAACCCAGCCGATAACCCGCTTACTGCGCCTCCCAACAGAACGATGAAACCATCAATAAATCCCTTCATTCCACGATAAATAGTTCTGCTTTGAATAAAGAATAGAATCAAAGCTATGATCATCCATGCAAGCATAAAACTCACGACAGAGCCTACATGCAATATAAGCAAGTTCATGTTTGTGGGATAACTAATATTAGGTCCCCCCCTTTCTAGTCCTATTTCTCTCGAATAATAAAAGTAGATGGGAAAGATAAGCATCAAGAGATAAGGAGTAATCCAAGATAATGATCCAGTGAGACCAGCCAAGATCAGCAATCGCGTTGTAGGAAAAGAATATTTTGTCAATCTACGCATAACGGATCCTTATTCGTCTATTCCAAAGTTGGTTTTGAAATAAAAATACCCAATAACTATAGTAAACCGCGATCGGGTTATTGCAGGAGGCGAAAAATAAAATCAGCGGTATACGGTCAATGATGAAGATGGAAGTGAAAGTTCATTCTGGCCTAATTACCTGATTCCTGGTTGCCAATTTGCTTGATAAACGCTCTGCGGCGCTTATGCTGCCTCTTCTCATAATACTTCCACTGCCCCTGCACGTTGACGTTCCACTCCAACTCGGGATTGGACTCGATCTTTGTGATGCCCATCTTGATAAACAGGCGGTGTATGTGGTCCATCAGGATGGCGTTGACGCCTTTGCCCTGATACTCGCCCTTGACTGCCACCAGATACAGGTCGGCGCGGTCGTTCTTGCGCAGGGCTTTCAGCAGGTGCAGGAATCCGAACGGGAACAGGTGTCCGCCTGATTTTTGCAGCGCCCGCGAAAGCGACGGCATAACAATGCCGAAGGCCACCATCTCGCCCTGTTCATTGAGCACCACCGGCACGAACTTGGGCGAAATAAGGCCGAAATACTGTTTGACCGCAGCCTCGATCTGTGCCTCGGTCAACGGGACGGCGCTGTACAGGTTGCGGTATTCCTCGTTGTAAATCTTGAACAACTCGTAGGCGTAGGGAAGAAGTTCTTTCTTGCTCTTCGGTTCCAGCAAGTGTAGCTTGTAGCGCCGCAGGCATACGTCAGCGATGCGGGCGATGGTCGGGTTTGGCTCCGGCGTGACCGGCATCTCGTACTCCACCCAGTCGGTGTGTTTGCCGTAGCCGAGACGTTCCAGGTGCTGCGGATAGTAGGGAAAGTTGTAGATGGTTGCCATCGTGGCGAGTTCGTTGAAGCCTTCCACCAGCATCCCGGAGTGATCCATGTTCGTGAACCCGAGCGGACCGTGCACCGCTTCCATACCCTTTTCCTGTGCCCAGGCTTCTACCGCACCCAGCAGCGCGGCGGAGACTTCCGGGTCATCGATGAAGTCGATCCAGCCGAAGCGCATGTACTTCTGCCCCCACTTCTCGATGTGACGGTGGTTGAGGATGGCGGCAATCCGCCCGGCGAGTTGACCGTCCTTGTAGGCCAGCCAGCAACGCGCCTCACAGAACTCGTAGGCGGGATTCTTGTCCTTGCTGAGGGTGTTGAGCTCGTCCCCGGTCAGGGAGGGGACCCAGTTCGGGTTGCCAGCGTAGAGTGTGTGCGGGAAGTGAACGAAGGTCTTCAGGTCTTTAGCGGTGAGCACTTCTTTGAGTTGGACGGTCATGGGAACTCCGGTTCTATTTTTCCAGCGCCTGTTGGACGGCGGCCAGCAGACTGCCATCTGAAACTATGCTGCGCATTTTTTCGATGAGCGGGTACATCAGCACATCCTTCTCGAGAAACGGGACCTGTTGACGGATGTACGCGTACGCCGCGCCGGTGCCGCGTCCCAGTTTCGCTTCGGGGCCCAGGACCCGGCGGCGGAAATCGATGCCCTGGGCGGCGGCGAACAGTTCCAGCGCCAGGATCTTTTCCACGTTCCCGGCGATCTCGCGGGCCTGACGGGCGGCGGCTGGTCCCATGCTGACGTGGTCCTCGACGTTGGCCGAGGTGGGGATGGTGTCCACGCTGGCGGGGTGGGCCAGCACCTTGTTCTCCGAAGCCAGCGACGCGGCGGTGTACTGCGTGATCATGAAG
>CAZRCR010000327.1:0-3696 GCA_964598615.1 uncultured Anaerolinea sp. | reverse complement strand
AAAATGATACTGCTGCGCGCCCGGTCAACAGCCGCAGTCTGGAAGTAACTCCTTATGATACATACCGTCTCTTGCTGAACACGCTTGGCGGCGAAACATGGGATCAGAGCGGAAGCATAGTGTATTATGAGTTTAGTATTCCGCAGTCCGGCATGTATGAGATCACTTTTCGGGCTCTTCAGAATACCCGCAACAACTTTACTGTCTTTCGCCGGATTACTGTGAATGACCAAGTGTTGTTCGACGAGATGAGCGCAATGCCATTTGCGTATACGCCCAGGTGGACGGATGTAACTTTGGGCGGCGATACGCCATATTTGATCTATCTGGAACAGGGCATCAATGTGCTTGGTATCGAAGCCACTGATTCTCCGTACAATTCGGCCATCGATAACATCCAACAGGCATTGCTTGACATTAATGACCTATCTCTCCAGATCAAGAAACTCACTGGAAACCAGGTGGACCCGTACCGGGAGTGGCAGATTTCGGACTACATTCCTGACATTGAGCAGCAATTGTTAGCCATCGCTTCGGACCTGCAAACTGATCTGGATACTTTGAAAGCCATCAATCCCGATACCGGATCGCAAGAGACCATGACATACCAGATGGCAATCGATAACATCCTGTTCCTGGCCGCTGACCCCGATAAAATCCCGGTTTACATGAATCGGTTCTCGGATGGGACTGCTTCTGCTGCCCAGTTGCTGGGTAATCTGATGCCTACCTTGCAGAGCCAGCCACTCCAGCTTGACAAGATCTTTATCCATTCAGCCGATAGCCGGCCGCAAATGACCAAAATCCCGTTTCTGACGGCTCTTTCGGAGGGAACCAGACGTTTTATCGACTCTTTTGTTCCAGACCCTTACCAGTCGATTGGCGCAGCGGATGATGAGATCGAAGTATGGGTCAACCGTCCGCGCCAGTATGTGGATTTGTTGCAGTTGATGACCGACCAATCTTTCACTCCGGCAACCGGCATCAAGGTCAAGTTCTCGATCATGCCGGATGAGTCGAAGCTGGTGCTGGCGAATGCGGCCGGTATCCAGCCGGATGTGGCCTTAGGCGTAAGCACAGACAAGCCATACGAACTGGCGATCCGTAATGCCCTTTACGATCTGCGCTCCTTTGATGATTTCGATTCGTTCATTCGAATTTACACCCCGGGTGCACTGCTTAGTTACATCATCAACGATTCCGTGTATGCTATTCCGGAAACTCAGGATTTTTGGGTCACTTTCTACCGAAAAGATATCATGGACTCGCTTGGGTTACCCATTCCTGATACCTGGGATGAAGTGATCGAAATCTTGCCTGTCTTGCAGCGCTATGGGATGAACTTTAATACCCCGCTTTCGGAGGGCAGCGGATACAAGAATTATTTGATGACCGCTCCCTATATCTATAACTTTGGCGGGCAGTTGTATAGCGAGGATGGTTTCTCCACCGGGTTGGGAAGTGACCAGGCCATCGAAGGAATCAAGTTCATGGCCGAAAGTTTCACGATCTACGGAATGCCGCTCACCACATCGAATTTCTACGATAGTTTCCGCTATGGCAGTCTACCTATTGGCGTGTCGAATTTCGAAACGTACATCAAGCTGTGGACTGCCGCCCCGGAGTTGCGGGGGCTATGGGATATCAGTCTGTATCCGGCCGTTGTCTTGCCGGATGGTACGGAAAATCGCTATACCACCGGATCGGCCCAGTCTTGTATCATGTTTGCCAATACAGATAAACCTGACGAATCCTGGGAATTCATGAAGTGGTGGATGTCCACGGAGACCCAGGTGGAATTCCAGCAGCAGTTAATTCTGAGCTATGGACCGGAGTATTTGTGGAGTTCTGCCAATGTGGATGCTCTTCAGTATTCTCCCATTCCTGATGAGCATAAAATTGTGATTCGGGAACAGTGGGAATGGTTGCAGGAGCCGGTGAAATTGCCCGGGAGCTACATGCAGGAACGGGAATTGAGCAACGTCTGGAATATGATTGTTTTTGATGGCGCTAATCCCCGTGTGGCGATCGATGCGTCGATCACCATTATCAATCGCGAGATTACCCGAAAGATGGAAGAATTCGGCTATATCCAGGATGGCGTCAGGGTCAAGCAATATACGATCCCAACCATCGAAATGGTCAAGAGGTGGATGGCGGATGGACAGTAAAGCGGATCCGGAAAATAGCGGCATGAAACGCTGGCTCGTCAAAGAAGGAAACGCGTATGCTTTCCTATCTTTCTACGCGTTGCTATTTATCATTTTTATTGTCGTTCCGGTGGTTGTAGCTTTTTTCCTGTCGTTTACTTATTTCGATACGGTCCAATTCCCCAAGTTTAACGGATTGCGGAATTATATTGTGCTGATCACGCAGGATGATATTTTTATGAAATACGTCTTGCCGAACACGATCAAATTCGCGGTCATTGTGGGGCCTGGCGGATATGTACTTTCGTTCATGCTGGCCTGGATATTGGCACAACTTCCCCGTTTGCCGCGCACCATCATGGCCCTGGTCCTGTATTCTCCTTCCATGACTTCCGGAGTGGCCATGGCGGTTGTCTGGAAAACCTTGTTCAGCGGTGACCAGAACGGATACCTTAATAGTTTTCTGTTGGGATTGCGGGTCATTCAGGAACCGATCCAGTGGCTGCAATCTCCCCATTACCTGATGACCATTATGATCGTGGTTACCTTGTGGAGTAGCATGGGCGTTGGTTTCCTAGCGATGCTGGCGGGTATTCTGGAGATCAACCCGGAATACTACGAGGCTGGCAGCCTCGATGGGATCAGTAACCGTTTCCAGGAGATCATTTACATCACCATTCCATCCATGAAGCCACAGATGCTGTTTGGGGCGGTGATGGCGATTGTGGGGACTTTCCAGGCTGGTGCGATCGGAGTCACGCTTTCAGGTAGCAACCCCACGCCACAGTATGCGGGTCAACTGATTGTTAATCATATCGAAGATTATGGTTTCCTGCGTTATGAGATGGGGTACGCTGCGGCAGTGTCGGTTGTACTGTTGCTAATGGTACTGTTCTTTACGCGCGTGGCCAATCGCTTGTTCGCCAATGAAGGATAAGGAATACACGGACGATGAAGAGGAAATGGTTTAGCCGGTTTTCAGGCATCCGTAATAGCGGGATCAACCCCAAGGGTTTTCACGTGAGCCAGATCAAGTTCTACGTAATTCTCCTGCCCTTGGTAGTGATGATGCTGTTGCCCATTGTATTTATGTTCTCCCATGCTTTAAAGCCACCGGATGAATTGTATGCCTACCCGCCGCGTTTCTTTGTGGTTCATCCCACACTCAATAATTTTACCGACCTGTTTTCGAAGATGTCCAATTCCGGTATTCCGGTCAGCCGGTATCTGTTCAACAGCATCCTGATTACGCTGGTGACAATTGCCGCGTCCATTATTGTTTCTACTACCGCGGCATATGCCCTGTCAAAGAAGAAGTTCAAACTCAAGAAGACCCTGTTTGCCATCAATACTGTAGCATTGATGTTCGTGCCTATTGCGGTGACGATTCCGCGCTTTCTCATTATCGAGAAACTGGGCTTGATGGATACTTTTTGGGTCCATATCTTGCCAGGATTGGCCATGCCGGTTGGTTTGTTCCTGCTCAAACAATTCATCGATGGTATCCCCGATGAAGTTCTGGAGGCGGCGCAGATCGATGGAGCAT
>CAZRCR010000326.1:0-3704 GCA_964598615.1 uncultured Anaerolinea sp. | reverse complement strand
GGAGTACAATGCATCCAATGTGGGCGGGACCGTCAGTTTGATGGAAGCCATGCGAGATGTCGGCATCCGGCGCGTGGTGCTGGCCTCCTCGGGGGCGATCTACGGTGACCAGGAAGCCCAGCCCCTCAGCGAGGGACAGGCGCCCCGTCCGCTCTCGCCGTATGCGGTCTCCAAACTCTCGGCGGAATATTACATGCGCACCATCGGTCAGTTGTGGGGCATCGAGACCGTTTCCCTGCGCATCTTCAACGCCTATGGCCCCGGTCAGCGCCTGCCTGCCTCGCATCCGCCGGCGGTGCCGTACTTCCTGAAACAGGCCACCCAGGGCGGAACGCTGGTGGTCAACGGTGACGGTTCCCAGACGCGGGACTTCGTTTATGTGGACGATGTGGTCAGCGCCATGGTGGCGGCCGCCACGGCTCCCAATATCAACGGGCTGGTGGTCAACATCGGTTCCGGGCAGGAGACCAGCATCCTCGATGTGGCGCGGCTGGCCCTGGAGATCACCGGCAGTTCGGCCAACCTGGTCACCAGTGCCAAGACTAGCGGGGGAGTCTCGCGTATGTGTGCCAACATTGCCCTGGCCGAGAAACGGCTCAACTACCGTCCGTCCATATCGCTCGAAAAGGGCCTGCGGCTTACACTCCAGCGTGATCAACGCTTGAAAAAATGACCTCACCAGGATTGTGGCGGTCTCTGTGGTGAACATCCTTACACCCGATTTCTACATCCGACCCACTCTCACTGTGGCCCGTGACCTGCTCGGGGCGCGGCTCGTACGCGTGTTGGACGGGGCGCGCCTTTCCGGTATCATCACCGAGACCGAAGCCTATATCGGCGAGGAAGACCTCGGTTGTCATGCCAGATCTGGCCAGACAAAGCGTAACGCGGTCATGTACGGGCATCCTGGTCACGCTTACGTTTACTTCACTTACGGAATGCATTGGTGCCTTAACGCTGTCACCGAACGGGACGGGTTCCCGGCTGCCGTATTGATCCGGGCCATCCAGCCGCTCGAAGGTGGGGATGTGATCTCCGCCCGCCGCAGCGGGCGTGATACGAACGGTCCGGCCAAACTGACCCAGGCGCTCGGAATCGACGGGGCGCAGAACGGCATCAACCTGTGCGACCCGGCTTCCGGTCTATGGATCGAGGCGGGGCAGGCGGTTCCGGAGCAGAACCTGGTTGCCGGTCCGCGCGTGGGGCTGTTTACTGTTCCAGAACCGTGGAAGTCCATCCCGTGGCGGTTTCGTGTCAAAGATGAGATAAAATAAGCGCTATGTTCAAGAAACCCAACCAACCCACTCCGCCTCCCACCGTGCAGACCGTGGAGCGCATCACTTCGGTGCTCGGGGCAGGCGTCATCTGGCAGGGCAGCATCACCGGTTCCGGCGGCGTGCGCGTGGAAGGCACGTTCGAAGGGCAGATCGCCCTGAAAGGCCTGCTGGTGGTCGGCGAGACCGGCAAAGTGACCTGCGAGAACGTGCGCGCCGTCAATGTGATCGTGGCGGGCGCCATCAAGGGGAACGTCACCGCCCAGAAGGTGGAGATCCGTTCGACCGGGCGCATCTGGGGTGACATTGTAACGACCGCCTTTGCCACCGAGGAAGGCGCGTTCCTGCGAGGCCAGATCCGCATGGAAGATGCCATCGATCTGGGCCTGGACGCCCCGGTTGAAGCGCCGGCCGAGACGCAACCTGCGCCTGTCGCTGCCAATTCCAAATAACCTGTTTCCCGTATGAAACCAATCGACTATCCCCCTCCCCGCCAGCGCGGCCTGGCCCTGCATACCGGGCTGGTGATCCTTTTATCCATCCTGGCGGTGATCTTAGCCTGGCTGGCCTCGCGGTTCGAGATCGGCCCGCTGTTCATGCTTTTCATTCTTCTAGCGGTGGCTTTCTTTGCGCCCTTGCCGGTGCTGGCCTATCGCCTGTATGCCTTGCGGCGCGGCAACTACAGCCTCGACCGTGACAAGTTGACCATCACCTGGGGGTTGCGTGTGGAACAGATCCCCATTTCGGACATCGAATGGGTGCGCCCGCTCTCGGCCCTGGCGGGACCGGTGCCCCTGCCTGTTTTCCACCTGCCGGGTTCGGTGCTTGGTCATCGCCGCCATCCGGACCTCGGGCCGGTGGAGTTCATCGCCTCGGATGCCAAATCCCTGCTGCTGGTGGCGACCAGCCGTCAGGTGTTTGCCATTTCCCCTGAAGATGCCACCAACTTCATGTTCAATCTCCAGCGTGCCATCGAAATGGGCAGCCTTTCCCCGGCGGCTTCTGAGTCGGTTTACCCATCCTTTGTGGTGGGTACTGCCTGGGAAAGTCTGATGGTTCGCTATCTCTGGCTGGCGGACCTGTTCTTGAACATTGGTCTGCTGGCCTGGGTGAGTCTGATGGTGCCTTCGTTGGGACGCATCCCGCTCGGTTTCCTGCCTTCCGTCGAACCTGGCGAACCGGTGGCCGCGGCGGGATTGATCCTGCTCCCGGCAGTCAGTATTTTCCTGTCGCTCGTGGGCTGGATCGTTGGCCTGGTCTTCTACCGCCGCCCCGACCAGCGCCTTCTGGCACGTATCGTCTGGCTGAGCGGTGTTCTTTCCACGCTTCTGTTCTTTGCAGCGACCCTTTTCATCGTTATCACTCCTGCCTGACCCGAGTCCTGTCCATGCCCCCTCTTCTCCAACTCCTGCTCGGTTTCCTGTTCGCGGCTTTCATCGCTTTTGCCGCTTATCGTGCTCGTAGCCTCAGCAAAAGCGGCGCGCTGGGTGCTTTGCTGACCGGCACCGTTATTTTCGGTCTGGGCGGCTGGCAGTGGGCGGTCATCCTGCTGGCCTTTTTCATCTCATCCAGCGCCCTGACGCGTCTCTTTGGCAAGAAGAAGGCCTCCCTGAACGAGAAGTTCGACAAGGGTGGACAGCGTGATATCGGACAGGTATTTGCCAATGGCGGGATCGCTTCCATTTTCGCAGGCCTGCACTTCTTTTTCCCGAATGCATCCTGGACCTGGATGGCGTTCGCGGTCTCGATGGCGGCGGTCAATGCTGATACCTGGGCTACGGAACTTGGAGTGCTCAATCCCTCCATGCCGCGGCTGATCACCACGGGCAAGCCGGTCGAGCGCGGCACCTCGGGCGGCATCTCGGTCTATGGCACATTGGCTGCCACTGGCGGTGCGGCTTTCATTGCCTTTTTTGCTGCTCTGCTTGGCAACAGTGCCGTTCCTGCTGAATTTCTTCCTGCACCTATTCTGCTTTTCCTCTTTGCCACCCTTGGTGGACTGCTTGGCTCATTGTTCGATTCGTTCCTGGGGGCGACCGTGCAGGCCATCTACCGCTGTCCGCAGTGTGACAAGGAAACCGAGAAGCACCCGCTGCATTCCTGCGGCACATCCACAACCCAGATCCGTGGCTGGAAATGGCTCAACAATGACCTCGTCAACCTGTCGTGCGCCATTGTCGGGGCGCTGGTTGGATTGATCCTGTAAGGGATTTGCCGTACACCTTTCGGAACGAAAACGGGCGGACTTTTATGTCCGCCCGCTGTATTTAACCCAGCCAATCTGGCAGTCGTTCGAGCAGTGTTTGCATCACCGTTTTGGCGTTCTCGTGGAACAATTCGACATTGCCATATGCCTCTCCGCCCTCCGCACTGACTAGGTCGGTCACCCCGCGCAGGATGAGGCAGTGTACCCCGTTCCTGTTTGCCACC
>CAZRCR010000325.1:0-3707 GCA_964598615.1 uncultured Anaerolinea sp. | reverse complement strand
AGATGGTCATCGTTATCGAACTGAACATCGGTCTCGAGGAATTCGCCATTGCGTTCCACAAAAACGTGCTTCGACCCATTGACCATGATCTCAGTGGCTTCCGGATCACCCAGCAGCAACTCGAGCGGGCCGTAGCCAACCAGATCTGCTACAGCAGCCTCCAAGACCCGGGTTCGGACCTCGGGTGGAAGGTCCGCTTTGACACGTTCCAGGGCCGCGAGCAGCAACCGGCGCACCATTTCCCGGTCCGGCGTGTGCTGGGAGGACTGGTTCTGCATCTCCGAAGAAACGGCCTGGATGAGGTAGTCCTTGAGCTTGACCAGCCTTGGGTCGCTCTGGGCCAAAGTATTGGCCTGGTAAATTTCAGTCATGGTTTGCTCCTCATTAAGGAGTATAGCACAGGCACCGTGAAAACAATCAAAATCTCCCGCAGATACCTGCGGGAGATTTGTAAGGCCTCTTGCACTTACTTTACGTTGGGATTGTTCACTGCCGGGGCAGGCTGGTCATCTGCTTCGATGCGAACAAGCACAGCCTGGACAGCAACACGGTAGGTATAGGTTTTCTCCAACTGGTTGTAACCCTGGCAAGTGATCAGCGTCAGGGTGGGATACTCGGCATGGCCGAGGACAGTGATATCTTCAGGCCAGACCCGGCGGGCCGTGCGAACCTCATAGATGTACTTCTGTCCATCCATATGGATGATAACCTGCTGGCCCCAGTAAAGTTTGGACAGGTTGGCAAAGGGTCCTGGTTGACCATCGGCCAGGGTCACATGGCCGGTAATGCCTGTATTGCCTGCCCAGGTGGGATAAGCCGTACCTTCCAAGTAACCCGCATCGGAGCCGAGCCAGGTCAGATCCCAGCCGGTGGAATTCGTCGGAACACCTACAATAGGCATCTGGACACCCAGAGCGGGGATCTCCATCCATAAAGCACCAAGGTCTTGATAAGCATTCTCTGCAGACTGACTGGGCAGGATGGTTTCGATGCCAGGAGCAAAGCCTGTGCTCGGCAGTTTGGGGATCGAAACTGTGAAGGAGTCAGTTACACCATAGATATCCACAGGGCTGGTGGGATCGTACCAGCGTTCGATGGAACGTGCATTGTAGATCGATTGAACACCTGGGGCACCAGGCAGGCTGGTCCACTCGACACGGGCGGTATTGCTGACCGTGGCACCGGGGGACAAACTACCCAGCGTAGCCCGGAACTGAATGACCGACTCGTCGAGCGGCGTGCGTCCAAAAACATCCCAATAAACTTGCAGAGTGGGATCGCCGGCATCATCCAAGGCAGGCAAGCCACCTGCCCGGTTGGGGACAACGCCGCTGACATAAATCAGCGAACCGGGCACATAAGACAGGCCAGAGGGCAAGATATCTTCCAAAATCACATCGTAGGCATCGGCAGTGCTTGCGCCGGTGTGACGGACGGTGAGTGTGAAAGTAATCTCCTGTCCAGGAAGGGCAGTATCAACATTGGCGACTTTGGTAATGCTCAATTGAGGTTCAACAACATTGAGCGGGGTTGGCGACTCGGTGGTCAACGGGCCCACAGACCAGTCAAGGCGGACGCTGTTATTCAGGTCCACGCCAAAGGTATTCTGGCTGACGTCAAGAACAACGATCTGGTACTGGATCGTAATGAGACCCACCGCGCCGCTGGAATTGTTCAGGTTACCAAAATCGAAGGTGACGATGCGCCCACCCGCAGCAGGATCCGCCGGGTTATAGACCGGTGAAACGGCTGCGTTATTACAAATATTGGCAAAGCTGTCACCTGCAGTAATTCCTGCCGAGGCATTAATGGTGACGCAATCCACAAAAGCCAGACCGGTATCGAGGGTGTCGGTCACAGTGACAGCCGTGGTGGTTCCCACAGGGACATTGAAGTTGACATCGTAGGTAAGAACTTCACCAATGGCAACATCCATAACGCCGCCGTTCAGGGCAGTTGCGCCAAGGCTATGACCAGTAAGACTCTTGCTGAGGCTCTTCTGGATCTCCAGGGTGATGGAACTGTTGGCCCGGTAATCATCCCAGGAAGTGCCGGGAGCGGTGCGTTCCTGCGGGTTGATCGTCAGATCGCCGGGTTTGGAGGTCCAATCGGTGTAGGCAGTGTTGTTGATGGTCTGGCTAAGGACGACCGTGGAGGCAACCGTGGCCTTGAACTGGATCTGGACCGAACCATTGAGCGGTATGTGTGCCACTGTGAATTCGACCCGGTTCCCGCTGGAAATATTGGCGAGACCTGTCGATCCACCGTTGAGGCTGGTGGTGAAGGAGGCCGGGGTCAGATCGAGGGCCAAAGTGGATGGCAGATCATCGTAAATGACCACATCGTAGGCATCCGCCGTGCTGGTGCCGCCATGAGCAGCATCCATGTTCTCGACTGTCAGCGTGAAGGTCAACACCTGATTGGCGCCTGGATACAGGTCCGATACCGCTTTGGTGATGGTCATGACCGGTTCGATGAGATCGACAGTTTCATCGTCGCTATCGCTCCAGGCAGGTGTACCGCCGCCATCGAAGACAGTCATGGTCGCGTTGTTGGTCAGTATGTCAGGATAGCTGTTGCCAGCTTCGTCCAGTACCACAGCCTGGAACTGGACCGTAAAGACATTATTGGCATCATTGTTATCAGCGCTGACCGTGATGGCACCAAAGTCCAATTGGATGTCGGTGCCGGAAGCGATGGGCATCACCGGGGTCACCGTAGGATCGGCAACCGTGCCATTGAAGCCCGTGCGAATGACAACAACGGAACCATCCACGTACTGGAGGCCAGCGGGCAGGTCATCCACAATGCGCAGGGACGGCGTGGTGCCTTCAGGCAAGGTGACGTGCAAGCCAAAGGTGACGACTTCGCCAATGACCAGGGACGGGTTGGCACTGGATGAAAGGTCAGTGAGAACCAGCGACTTGCTGAAAGCCGGGTCATGAATGTTGAAGTTATCCGTGTCGGTGGTATGGTAGTCATTCACGCCACCGGAGCCATCGCGCTCATGGGGATTCGTGCCTGATGTGGATGTCCAGGTAACATCGCCGGTGTTGGCGATCAACTGAGCCGGAGTGACAGCCGTCTTGAGGGTAACATCGTATTCGATGCGCAGGTTGGTACCGGGCGTGTTGGGGATGTTGCTGACACGCACATCCACGTTGCTGACCGTGGAACCGCCGGTGTTGACCAAGGTGGGCGTCCAACCTGTGGCAGTGACAGTAATCGAACTGACATTCAGGGCCACATAAGCGGAAGGCAGGCTATCAGTGAAGGCAACATCATACGCTGTAGCCGTACTGGCCGCATCAGGAGCAATATCCACAATATAGTGGACCGTGTCACCGGCATCGGGAAGCACAGACAGGGTGGAATGGGTCTTATTGACGGTGAGCAATGGCTCGATGACGGTGACAGTAGCATTGTCCGTGAAGGTATGCGAGCCGCCGCCGTCCGTGTAATTGAAGGTCACATTATTGACGAGATTGGTGCCATCCACATTACCAGCCAAGTTGGCAGCGCGGGCATCGTAAGTGATGACCACCGGGGCGCCGGTGACAACCGGGTTGCCGAAGTCCCAGGTCAGGGTGGTGGCGGCAGTACCGTCGTTCGGACCGCTGGTGCTGAAGGATGGAGCCGTGATATTGGATGTCACACTCTGTGTGCCGGTCACATAGACCATGCCAGCCGGGATAACATCTTCGACA
>CAZRCR010000324.1:0-3719 GCA_964598615.1 uncultured Anaerolinea sp. | reverse complement strand
CCAGGAATGTGCCTCCGACGGATTGGATATTTTCCAGTATTCCGCGTATCCATGGGTCGGGTGTGGTGCCAAATTTTTTTTCTTCTGCCCGGATGAGAGCCAGGGCACTATCCACGTCTGGTACGTGGTCGTAACGTTCTATCCGGATGCCCAGTTTTTCGGCTTCGCGCTTGGTACGTTTGTAATGTTGACGGTCTTTCTTGTTGCCTGCCTCGAGGTAAGCCTCGAACGAGTCCCATTTAAGTTCCATGAAGGTGCCGGGGTGATTCATCTGCATTTGCACCATTCCGGGTTGCCAGGAGATGCCCTTCAAATGGGTGTCGAGATAACTGAAGAGCATGAAAGAGCATTTTTCCCGGCGGGCGATCTTTTCTGCTTCTTCCAGAATGCAGAAAAATGCATTGTCTTGTAATGGGGGCGGGGGTAGAGTCAATCCGGTTGTGCTGGATAGAGGCGACCGGCAAATAAGCAAAGGCCATTTTCGCAGGATGGGGCCTATGAGCGCCTGCCCCAGGGGTTTGACCGGCAGCGGTTCGTTCCGGACCTGGTAACAGGTCGCGCGGGCTATGGGTTTTCCATCCTGATGGACGAGGATGTAGAATGGCTGGCAGTCGCATAATACTTTTTCCCCAAACGCATACCAATCCCTGCTTTGGAAGGGGCGGCCATTGCTTAATGTTTCCCATTCTGCAGGGTCGATTTCTTCCAGTTTTAATTTAACTTGCGTTTTGAGACCAAGGTCTGCATTCATAATGTGGGAAGTATTTTACAAGAAATGGCTTTGCTCTTGTGCGTATATTTGAGCTTTTATCAAAACTGTAAGTTGGCAAAAAACACCCGATGTAATTTGCAACATCGGGTGGCGATTTTCTCTACTGGTTCCCCAGCCTTGGAACAGCATTGTTTTTTCTTGGCAAGCGCGGCCAGTGTTTGATCAACAACACCGCGTAAAAGGTCAGGATTACGAACATAATAATTGGTGCGTACATACTGTAATCCAATTGAAGATAGGCATCATTGATCATGGGCGACCCGGCCGCGTAGGCAATGAGCCGCCAGGCGTCCACGATGGCATACGGAACGAAAACGCATCCCAGGGTGATTCGCCCCCATTTCGTTTTCAAAATGGAAAGTAAGTATCCGAAAATAGCGATGGACAGGAATGCTTCCCAAACGATATCCAGCCAAATGAAGGCGCCCAAGTATAGAAGGAGTGCCATTTCCAGGATCGCAGCATCTGGTTCCCGGCGGGTTGGCCGCAGGATATGCCACATAGTCATTCCGGCTACCGGAAGCAATAGCGCTGTTTTGATCCAGGTCGCGATGGATAGTACCGAGTCTGTCGGTTCAACGAAGAAGGCAAAAATCTGCTTGATGGAATGGTTGTATCCCAGGAACCCATCTGCGGGTCCGCGCCAGGGGAACTCGTTACCGAGATGGGTCAGGAGATGGAAATAGCCTTGGTATTGCGCCCAAACATAGTCGATCCCTCCAGCAAGCAGAGTTACAATGCTGACGACAACGTAGCTGACGAACGTCCATAACAGTAATTTGAAGAAGAACTTATAACGTCCCAGGAGAAGCGGCAGAATGGCAGCAAAGGCAAAGTGCGGTTTTGTTAGCAGGATTAAGGTCAGCCAGAGCACAGAACCGCGTAAATTCCCTTCCAGGATTGCTTCGATGAGCAATGTGCCCAGCAAGGCCATGATGGTATAGATGTTCAGATAGATCAAGTCGCCCCAGAAGGCGGCGAAGAGAAACCAGAGCGGCAGGGTGCGGATTAGCGTCTCGCTGGCTTTTTCGAGATTGAGCATGTGAAAGATTTTCCCCCAGCGCACAAAGAGGATATAGTAAGCCAGGATATGCAAGGCCATGTTCAGGAATATGGATAACAGGGGAGGAAGTTTCAAAAAGATGGTGAACAGGAAAGCAAAAGGCGGTGGGTAGGGAAAGTGATACTCTATGTAATCCAGCGATCGGGGATAAAGGTCAACCTTCTCGGCGAAGTGTTTGGCCGCGTCGAGATAGACTTGCAGGTCCACGCTCAGTTGGCTGGAAACCGGGTTGGCGGTCAGGATGATTTGAGCAATGAGGCGGAGTGCAGCCCAGATGGCTGCTACAATGAAAAGGGCGCGGAACCATTTGGACCTTTGCCAGGTTTGCCGGAAGATGT
Organism: uncultured Anaerolinea sp.; assembly: GCA_964598615.1. Classification (GTDB taxonomy): domain Bacteria; phylum Chloroflexota; class Anaerolineae; order Anaerolineales; family Villigracilaceae; genus UBA877. Next base: position 1,546 of record CAZRCR010000324.1, on the reverse strand, counting down.
TCCCGTAATAAGACCAGAATGAAATGCCTGTCGTTGACATCAGGGCCATCCTTAAATTGAATTCATGCGGTACGAGATTATTTTACAGGAGATGGAGTTTCCCTTTTGCCCCATTTCCCTGTTTATCAAAACTGTAAGCTTTAAAAAAACATCCGAGGGGGTTCCCTCGGATGTTTGGTGTCCTTTAGATTAGATTGTGCCTTCTTCTTTGCGGCGGAACCAGGTTCGCCACTCTTTCTTTTCCCAGATAACCAGGATGGGTGCGGCGATGAAAATGGAGGAGTAAGTACCGCTGAGCAAACCAACAAGCAGGATGACGGCAAATTCGCGCAGGGTGATACCGCCCATCAGGGCGAGCGCCAGCAGGAGAAATTCCACGGTCATTAACTGGGTGTTAATGGAACGTTGCAAGGTCTGGATGATGGAATGGTTGACCAGAGTTTCGAAATCGAGACGGCGTAAGATACCGGCATTTTCACGAATGCGGTCAAAAACCACGATCTTGTCCTGTACCGAAAAGCCGATTACGGTTAGCAGGGCGGTCAGGAAGAGTGCATCGATTTCCCAGCCGAACAAAAGACTGCCAAGGGTGACGAGGCTGAAAACCACAGCCACATCGTGTACCATGGCGATGATTGCACAGACGCCATAACGAAAAGCGTGTTGGATGCCGCGGAAGGCGAGGGTAATATAGATGACAACTGCCAGGGCTGCGAACCCAATCGCTATCGCGGCACGGGATGTGACCTGTTTCCCGATGGACGGGCCAACACTGTCTAGGCGCAAGACAGTGACGGTGCTGGCGAACTGGGTTTCCATGTTTGTCAATAGCAGGTCTCGGGTCTCGTTATCCACGAACGAAGATCGAATCAGGATTGACCCTTTGTCTGTTGTCTGTACCTGGATATCCTGCATGCCCATGGATTCGTACAAGGCAATGATCTCCTCGGTTGTGGGAGTGGCGGTATCGAACTGTACTTCAAGCAGACTGCCGCCTGTGAAATCAATCGACAACGGCAATTCTTGTTGGATCGCCTGGACTGTCAGAAGAACCAGACCGGGGATGATGATCAACAGGGATAGAGCAAAGAAAAGGTAACGTTTACCAAGAATATTCATACCGATCTCCTTAGATGCCAAACCAGCGCTTCAGGTTGGTGGGCTTGAACCATTGCAGCACCAAGGTGAGCAGAGTGCGCGTAACGAACAGGGCGGTAAAGAGGCTGATAACTACGCCCAGTGCCAGGGTCAGCGAGAAACCTTTGACGATGGTGGCGCCGAAGGTGCTACCAAACCAGAACAGGATGGCAGAGGTGATGATTGTAGCGATGTTTGAGTCGCGGATGGATGACCAGGCGCGCTTCCAGCCTTTGTCCACGGCGTTGGTTAGGGATAGGCCGCTGCGCAGTTCCTCTTTGATGCGCTCGAAGATCAGGATGTTCGCGTCCAGTGCTGAGCCAGTACTCAACATGAACCCGGCGATGCCAGCCAGGGTCAGCGTGACCGGGATGTATTTGAAAAGCGCAAAGGAAATGGCGGCATAAAT
>CAZRCR010000323.1:0-3725 GCA_964598615.1 uncultured Anaerolinea sp. | reverse complement strand
CAACCCTGCCCGTGGATGAATCACCGGAGGACACCGCGCAAAAGCAAGCCGACCTGCAGCGCCTGAACGTCCTCCTCGCCCGTCTTGCAGAGCGTGATCGGGAGTTGGTGGCTCTCAAGTACGGCGCCGGTCTCACCAACCGCGCCATCGCACGTCTCAGCGGGTTATCCGAATCCAATGTCGGCGTCATCTTGCATCGCGCGGTCCAAACCCTGCGCGAAGAATGGGAGACCTCCCATGAGTGACAAATTCCTGTCCGACTTCCAGGAGCCGCCGCGCCCTGAATTTGCCCGGTCGCTCTACAAAAGGATCCATACCCCCATGAAAACCCAACATGCTCCCGTGCGCCGCTTTGCCTTGGGCACCACCCTGGCCGCGCTGGCGCTCACCCTGACGCTCGTCTTCTCCCCCACCGCCCGTGCCTTTGCCAGCCAACTGCTGGCCGGGATCGGCAACTGGTTCTTCTCCGACGACCCGACCTACGCCGAGCAATACGAAGCGCAGATCAACAGCGGCGAAACCGCCGCGGACCCGGTAACGGCTGAACCGGTCGACTGGCAGACCCCGTCGCTGCTGACGCTGGCCGATGCCTCCGCCCAGGCTGGCTTCTCCGTGGCGGACCTCCAGGGGGTTCCTGCCAGCCTGCCCCTGGTCTATCGCTTTGTGACCCTGCCCGACGAGCAGAACCCGTTCACCCGCGTCACCACCACCTACTGCAACGACGAAAACAGCCTCGTGTTCACCCAGACCGTCTACGAGAGCGGAGCCGAGGCCAGCACCCTGCCCGTGGGTGACGCTGAAGTGAGCGAAGTCACCGTTCAGGATGTGACCGGCCTGTGGATCGAGAACGTGCGCCTGTCCACCTACATCAACGCCGACAACCAGGTTGAGCCGAAATACGCCAACCTGCTCGTCTGGGAAGTGAACGGGGTCGAATACTGGCTCCAATCCACGCCGGGCATGTCGCAGGCCGACATGCTGGCCCTCGCCAACTCGGTCATGCCGTAACCTGTAACCGGCAAGAAAAACATATCGCCCGGACACAAGTCCGGGCGACATTTATTCCAGCAATCTCCTCCCGCAGGCTGGAACCGGCGGGGGATTCTTCGCGTTATTTTCTCTTCATCACCTGATACAACGGCTGGAGTCGTTTATACATCTGCTTGTAGACGCCATGATACAGATCTTCATAAAGTTCATGCGTCTTGGGGTTCGGTTCGAAAGTATCGCGCACGTGGGTCATTTCGCGGATGGCGGTCGGGAAATCGGGGTGGATTCCCACGCCAACCGCCGCGTCGATGGCCGCCCCCAGGCCCGAGGCTTCATAGACGTGCGGACGGGAGGCCGGCAGGCCGAACACGTCAGCAGTCAGCTGCATGGCCGCCAGCGACTGGCTCCCGCCGCCTGCCACGCGCAGTTCGGTGATCTTTACGCCGGAACGTTTCTCGGTCCGCTCTGCGCCTTCCCGCAGGGCGTACGCCAGCCCTTCCAGAATGGCGCGATAGACATGCGCCCGCGTGGTCACATCGCTGAAGCCGATAATGGCACCGCGCGCTTCCGGGCCAGGGAAGACCAGACCCGGAGACCAGTAAGGCTGGAGCACCAGTCCCTCCGAACCGGGCGGGACCGCCTGCACCAGTTCATCGAACAGGTCTTCGGGTTCGACGCCGCGGGCGGCGGCCAGTCCCTGCTCGCGCAGGCCGAATTCCTGCTTGAACCAGGTTACCATCCAGTAGCCACGGTAGATCTGGATCTCGAAGCTGTAATGACCGGGCGCGGCCGCCGGGTAAGGCGGGATCAACGGGATGACTTCGATATATTTCTTGTGGGTGGTATTGATCGTCGCCGAAGAACCGTAGCTGAGACAGGCCAGATTTGGCTCCAGGCAGCCCGCGCCGAGCACCTCGGTGGCTTTGTCGGCTGCGGCAGCAATCAGCGGAAGTCCAACCGGGATGCCGGTGGCTGCGGATGCTTCCGGGGTGATATATCCCAGCACCGAGGTGACAGGTACCAGGTCCGGTAATTTATCTTTTTCCACCTGCACGGCCTGCCACTTCCAGCCGCTGGGCGCTTCCCAATCCTGCTTCTTGTAATCGAACGGTATATACCCGACCTGGCAAGCGACCGAGTCGGCGTAACGCCCCACCAGCTGGTAGGTCAAATAGCCCGACAGGAACAGGTATTTGTGGGTGTTCTTCCAGATCTCCGGCTCGTTCTTGTTGAGCCAGTTGGCCTCGGCCTCAGCCTGCAGATAGGCCACGGTATCGGACGCCCCCGCCAGCTTGAAGGCCGCTCCCCAGAACCCGCCCAGGGGTTTGACGCCTTCGGCGCGGCGCTGATCGAGCCAGGAGATGGCCGGACGCAGCGGTTTGCCATTTTTGTCCAGATTGATGACAGTGTTGCGCTGGGTGGTCAGGGCCACGGCGGCGATGCTGGATTTATCCACGCCTCGGTCCCACAGTTCGAGACAGGCCGTGCAGACCGTGCGCCAGAACTCTTCGGGATCCTGTTCGGCCCGGCCTGGAGCGGTGGAGAAATACGGGTTGATGGGGACGCGTACTTTGTGCAGCAATTTCCCATGCGGGTCGAAGACGAGAGCGCGGGCAGATTGAGTGCCGTGGTCGATGGCAAGCAGGTTTTCAGGCATGGTCAAATCCTTTCACGGGGAGAGAAGAAACAGCGATAAACGCGGGAACGTTTATCGCTGCTATTTTATCCGAAACGATAGGCAGTGCGCCACAACTCGGCATAGGATTTTTCTTCCGCGGCCCAGCGCTGGTCATCCCAACCCAGTTCCGGCTGGACAAGGGAGCGGATGCGGGCCATCTGGTCGATGCCGCCATTGGGAACCAGGAAACCGAGGCGCACGCGGCGCAGGAGCAGGTCATCGAGGTGGACAACGCCCTCGCCGTGCGCCGCCTGGCGCAGTTCCGCCCAGACATAGTTCGTGCCGGGGATGGGGTCCATATCCTCGCCCAGTTTGCAGAACGAAGTGGAGGCGGTCACGCCGTAGCGGGCCAGAAGGCGCAGGCACTGGCTGGCGGGCAGGTGCGTATCGGCCAGCAGGGCTTCGGCCTCCGGCGGGAGCGGGTCGAGGACGGGTACATCCGGATCGAAGGGGATATGCCCGAGATGGCGGCGGACGGCTTTCAGGGCATCACGCGCCATGATGCGGAAAGTGGTCAGCTTGCCGCCGCTGACGGTCAGCAGGCCGTTCTCGTCCCAGATGACGTGTTCGCGCGATTCCTTCGACGGGTTGGCCTTGCCCGTATCGACCACCGGACGAATACCGGAGAACGTAGCGATCACATCATCGAAGGTCAGTTCGAGCGCCGGCATGACGGATTTCAGGCCATCCATCAAATATTCGGCCTCATTGCTGCTGATGGGCGGATCGGTGAGCAGGTTCTGCCCCTGGTCCACGTCGGTGGTGCCATAGATGACCGCGCCCTCCCACGGCAGGATGAAGACCGGGCGTCCATCCTTCGGATGCGAAAAACTGACGGAACGGGTTAGCGGGATGCGACTGGCCTTGAAGACCAGGTGGCTGCCGCGCAGCGGGCGCAGGCGGGGGGAACGGCCTACGTGACCACGCAACTGGTCGGCCCAGGCACCCGCGGCGTTGATCACGACCCGGGCGCGGACTTCCATTTCCCGGTCCGACCCGCCGCTCATATCGCGTACCACTGCACCGCAGACCTGTCCGTTGCTCGCCTTCAGGAGCG
>CAZRCR010000322.1:0-3740 GCA_964598615.1 uncultured Anaerolinea sp. | reverse complement strand
TTCCTGGAAGCCGATGGCTGTTTTTGTGGCTTCCAGCGTGGTTCCAGATTGGTTATCGGGAGTTGGAGTTTCGGTAAATGTGGCGGTCGGTTCAGGAGACAAGGTCGGTGTTGGAGTGGGTTCGGGAAGTGTGAAGGGGGCGTACACGGTCGGCCCGTAGGGGCAGGCTTCCGGTCCCGGACAGTTCGTGCCACCGGGCAGCCAGCCGGCGTGGTTGAGGATGGTCACATCTGCTTTGTTGCGGTAGACATAGGTGACTGGTTGCAGCGGATCGGCCTGGGTGGGCGGCTCGAAGTAAATTTGATATGGATAGCAGTACGATTCGCCGGGTTCGAGAACAGGATGTGCGCTGACATCCACCGCGGCGAATCCGAGATCGATGTATTCATCGAATCCAGTTTCAAGCTGGATAGTGTCAAGGATGGCCAGCCCCTCCGTAGGCAACTCTCCCATGTTTTGGACGCAAATCTCTCCAGCCACGCCGTAGATGAGCATGCCATCTTTTTCTGCATAGAAACCTTCGGCGGTCTTTTCGGCAATCAACGTTGGCGGGATTGGTGTGGGGCTGGGGGTGATCCAGACGCCTGTATAAACCTCACCGTCAATTTGGCTGGACGCGCTCCAGAGGGCAACAGCCGGAAGCATAAGAATGAATACGGAAATCAAAATCAATGCATTGCTGATGCTAAAGATCTGGATAATCGAATTTCTCGGTCTGAGAGATGTTATTGATCCCATCCCAGTACCCTCCTGATCCCGATGGTAATCCAGCCAATCTTGGGAATCGATGCGACCATTTTCCCTACCAGCTGGGTCTCGCTAACGGGATCATCGATAACACTTAATCCATCCCCCTGGGTGATAAATTGGATTTCGCCATTTTCATCCTGGATTTCGATGACGCGATGCAAGACTTTTCCTTGACTTAATTTGAATAGAATAACATCGCCAACTGCCACTTCTTCGGGTTCGATATCCTTGACGATGACGATGTCGCCAGCATACAAAGTGGGTCTCATGCTGACGCCGCTGACGATGAAGGGTTGTACTCCAAACAAGCCCAGGTTGAACCAAATGAGCAACATGCCGATCACGGCCACGATGACCCAAGCTACGGAATTCTTTCGACGGTCTCGTTTCTCTTTGGCAGTTTGTTCGACCGGGGCTTCGGGTTTATTCAAAATTTGATTGATGATGATCAGCATGATGGCCGGGATGACCGTACCTATGAATGCCGTTGCTAGCCAGGTCAATTTGGGTAGAATGGGCATGGCCCACTCGAACAAGGCAACCAGCAGACGGTAAAGGATGGATGCCCAGGGGCCACCTACCATGACCAGGTAGGTAGCTAGGATATTCTCCGCGAGTTTAGGCAGGATGATTTTGCCGGACGTGACGAATATCGTGTCCAGATCCGACAGCCGGGTAAAAACTGCCAGTGGGATGATGATGACCGTGAACAGGAGTGTCACACCACTCAAAGCCAGCAGGGGGCGTTTTTTTCCAAAACGGTGGAGCAAGTAGGCACGGGCAAATTCCAGTCCGACTACATATGTGATTACGTACAGTAAATTCCCAAGGATTGCAGGAAATTGATGCGTGTAAGGTGAATTGCCAAACCCCAGAAGGAGTCCGCCAATCAGAAGCGCAGAGATTTGCATCAGCCCGGAGCCTGCCCCTAATTGGGCCATGAGTTTGTCGAATACAGGCCGCTCCCCAATGCCAAAGTACCAACCCCAGGCGGCAAGCAACCCTGCCACTATCCATACCAGGGGAATGATGAGGTAGAAACGCAGGCCGGGATCAACTCCATACAAGGCAGAACTATTGCCGAAGAAATAATACAGCCCCAGTAGAATTAACACACCAATCCAGGCCCAGGGGGCAGTTCGGGTTAGAAATGGACGAGCCTGTCCCAGTTTCAGGCGCAGGGCTGTGAAGAATTTCGTTTTGGGCGCGTTCTTTTCTTGCGGTGTTTCTTCTTTGATGTCAGACATGCAAGACTCCGTGGTGCTTTGTTTTACTTTCCCAGGATTGCCAGCAAGGTGGAGGGCCGAAGCCCTCCACTGCGTTCTGTGCTAGGGTGTGGCTGAGAGACATTGATCCATTGTCGGGTTTTCGTTCCACTGGGCAAGGCAGACTAGAACATCGAACTTGTATTCGAAGTTTTCCAGTGCAGGCTGCTCCACGTGGAATTGGACGCTGGCTGCGTTCTCGCAGTCGTACCCAGCCGGAGCCGGACACGGTTCCAATTGGGCTCCCACTCCATCCCAATACTTGACCCAGATCTCGCCATCTTCGGCGCCGTTCGCACTCGCGAGTTTGAAATTGAGCGGGACGACTCGATACCCACGAATGATGATCGGGACAGTGCCTGTGTTGGCAAAGTGCACCTCGCAGTTGCCCCAATAGGACGGATAGCCGTTATTGATGGTCAGATGGATGAGACGCGGATCGTTCGAGTCAATTGAGCAACTGGTCGATCCAACATCTTTACGCACAGGAATGGGATAGTTATAGGGCCATGGATTGGGCAAGGGATCCAATACATCGTCGTTGCAGATGCATGAGGTCCACTCGCCATAGACTTCGCCGGTGTATACCGTGCCATCGATGCTCAACTTCTCCGCCCATAATCCATATACAACACCCAGGGTCGAGAGAGTAACTAGCAGGATGGCGGCCAGTACCACCAAAGGAATACGGCGTTTCATCGTTCACCTCCTGCGCTATGCGCGCTGGTGGGGGGATGGCCGGGTGGCCATCCCCTTCCACGACCTAGAGATTACTCTTGGGTAACGCCGTCAGGAACGGCCGGGCAGCTGTCCATCATCAACATGGTGCCGGTGGCAGGAGCCTCGTTCCACTGCAGGGCATCGATGGTGAAGCTGAAGGTATAGGTACCCAGTTCATCGACACCATCATCGTTCGTGAAGTGGATCAAGATTCCGGCGAACACATGATCACCCGGATGCAGCTGATACCAGTTCGGATAGCAGGCGCCAACCTGTACCCAAGCGGGAGCCTTGCCTTCGGGCCAGGAGATGTGAACTGGGACAGTGCCGATATTGCTCACATCGAACTGCACCAGGCAGTAGTAATCGGGATACGCGCCCCTGACCATGATGGTGATGCCTTCCAGACCATCGCTATTGGGATCAGCATCCCAGGCCTTGGCATAGCATTCGGCATACGGATCCTTGACCTTCGGTTCCATCTGCTGGACGCCATTGATCGCGACCCACTCGTAGACGTACGGGCCAGAGAAGCCGACATCCACCTCGCCGGTGTAGACGGTGCCGTCGATCACGAGTTTCTCGGCCCACAGGCCGTAGGCCACACCCACGGACGAGAGGACCAGGATCAGGATGAGCGCGAGGCTCAAAACGGGCAAAGATTTGCGTGACATAGCATTCTCCTCTTACTGAAAACACGAATAGGATTGGATACGTGGAAAACGAGGAGTTTTCCTCTCTTGGAAAATGACCCGAAAAAATTCACCTCCTTTGGTTTCGGGCGCCAGTCAGGCAATGCACAGAGACACCAGACCTGCCCGATGAGATGCTCCGAACTCCGCTAAGTTCGGGTGAGGGCAACAAAAGCCCTCTGCTTTTTCACTATAGCAGAGGGTATATTAAAATTTCGTAAGGGAATATTAATGAATCATTAAATCGTTAATTGACGCGGTTGGGGTTGGGGACAAAAACATAACCCACTCCCCACTGGCTTTGGATATATTG
>CAZRCR010000321.1:0-3747 GCA_964598615.1 uncultured Anaerolinea sp. | reverse complement strand
CGCCTGGCCGTGCCGAATGCCTTCCCGCAATACTTCGAGTTCGGCAAGATGGACTTCCCCGTGGCCGAACGCGCCTGCGAACACGAAGCCGTCTGGCTGGACGAGAGCACCTTCCGCGCCGGGCGTCAGGGCGTGGATGACGCCGTAACCGCCATCAAGAAGATCCAGAAGAATGCCGCAGAGCTGGCCAAAGCCGCCGAGTCCCTGCGGGAAAAATACGGAAAGTAGAAGACCGGGAGCGCTTTAAAAGGCGCTCCTGCTTTTAGAAAGTTGCCGCCAAAGATTTTCGCGTGTAGATGAGCCTGATTTGACAAAACGAACAGGAGCACTCTCGTGCTCCTGTTTTTGATTCAACTGCGGAAGGAGATCAGGCGGATTTCTTCGCCTTGATGGACTGATAGAGCAGGAAGCCGCAGGAAGGCAGGGCCAGCCAACCGCCGCTGTTCGGGCCGAGAGTGACAATGAACACGAACAGCAGGGTAATGGCGATCGAGGTCGAGAGCGGTAGTTTCCAGGGAATCCTGGCCGTCTGGCAAACCAGCGTGCCCATGATCAGGAGCGCGAACCCAAAGATCATTGACATGAACACGCTGAAGTTGGCGGCTGCCCAGTCGGGGCCCATCGTGTTGACCAGTCCGGCCCGGACCATTCCTGCCAGCGCTTCCCGCGGCTGGGGCAGAAGCACGTGCGCGGCTGTGTGGAAAATGCCGACCACGATCAGGACGATGCCGCTGAGTCGCTGTCCTTTCAAAACATTCGTCTGCTTTGCGTTTGTCATGAGAGGCCTCGTTAGCTAGAAATCAGTGACTGGGTCCAGGTCCGGCATGGGATAGACCTGACCAATGGCGGGCGGCATGGAGTTGTAGACCCACTCGATATCCACCGTACCGATCTCCCCGAAGAAAGTTTTCTTGAAACCGTTGAACTTGCCGCGGATCAGCACATCCTCGATGGCAAAGTTCATGCCAAAAACCGCCACCGTCGAGCCGACCGGGATGGCTTTCAATTCGTCGGTATAGAGACCGGCGGAAAAGGCCAAACGGCGGCTGTCGGCAGCCTGGCATTGGATCAACGGGATGAGCACCGGGTAGCCGTCGCTGCCGATGTAGGACAGGAACTTTAACGAGGTCAACTGGTTGAGCATTTTCTCGATAAATGGTTTCAGGATGCGTTCCGATTTACCGGTCTTGAAACTTCCCTTGGCAGCGATGGTTTTCAACGCTTCCCGGACAACCCCGCCCATCGGGAGCGGCTCGCCTTCGGTCACATCCAGCACATCGAAGTAATGGACAGTGTTAATGCCAAAGTAAGTGTTGTAGCGGAACATCGGGATCAGGTTCAGGCGTTCGTACTCCGGGCCGTCCTTGGCCAGGTGGGTCCAGGCAGCTTTGCCACGCCACAGCTTGCGGCTGAAGGTCATCACCAGGAAGGCAACCTTGTGGTTGGTTTGGATGAACTTCTTACTGTTGCCGGTGATGAACTCGCCCAGAAGCAGTTCCCTGGGGCCATTGGCCTGGACGGTGGTGATCATCGAAATGTGGGGCAACCCTTCGTAATTGACGGTTGCCAGCAGACCGAGTTTGTCCCCGCCGGAATAGGCCTGGATATCAGACTCGCTGAATTCATGTTTGATGGTGGTCATAATTTTCCTTTCACGCACAACCGACGCGCACTCGTGGGTGCTGCCGGTCCGGTTGAGATTCTTCGTCAGATTCAACTTCGAGACGGGTTGCGCCGCTCCACTGGACAATGGCCGGGGCCACCCCCGACCGGAGAGCTGCCTGCCCCAATGCTTCGAGCGACTCCTGGCTGAGCAGGGCTGTGTCCTTGAACTGCCAGTCGAGGCCAAGACGCAGATATTTGTCCTTGCACAGATTGTTGAAGGTCAGCAAGTCCCAGCGAGTGACGGCTCCCTGGCAATTGGCCGCCAGGAATGCGCCAATACGGGCAACATTGTCCTGCCGGGCGGTCGCGCCGGGGATGAGCGGCGTCCGCACCCAGATCTCCCCGGGTACATCATGGGACCGGATGTACTGGCACAGGAAGACCAGGTTTTCCAGCACCGGATCGATCGGGCAATGAGTGAACTCACGGTGCAGGTGCGGGTCCATTTCATTGAGATCGTACAGGATCAGGTCCGTGTAGGGCAGGATGGCTTCGAGCGCCTCCCGGTTGACGATGCCGCAGGTATCGATGGCCGTATGGACGCCTTGCTGTTTCAGGTCCTTGAGCAGAGCCGAGACGAAACGCCATTGCAGGGTCGCTTCGCCGCCGCTGACTGTGGTGCCGCCCGCGGACTGCTTGAAATATTCGCGGTCCTTCAACAACTCGCGCGCCAACGCGTCCACTTCCCATTGGCGGCCAAGCAGTTCCAGAGCGCCGCCGGGACAGGCTTCCACACAGGTGCCGCAGCCTTTGCAACGGCTCCGGTCGATGGTCAGGCCGGTGGCCGGGTCCGATAACGCCCCGTTCGGGCAGGCATCCAGGCAAGTCTTGCAACCGATGCAGCGGGAACCGATCCACTGCGTCTGGGGGAGCGGGGAAATACTTTCAGGATTGTGACACCACAGGCAGTGCATGGGGCAGCCTTTCATGAACACCGTGGTCCGAATTCCCGGACCGTCTTCGGTGGACAGGCGCTGGATCTCCAGCACGGTGCCTGTGATGGGTGTCTCGTCAACGCGCATGGCTGGTTCTAGACACTGGCATGGCTGATACGGGAGATGACTTCGTCCTGCAATTCCTTACCAACAGTGACGAAGTAAGCATTGTAGCCCGTGATCCGCACCAGCAAGTGCCGGTAATCCTGCGGGTGTTTCTGGGCGTCACGCAACAGATCGGCGTTCAGCATGTTGATCTGCAAGGCCGTGCCGCCGTTTTCCACATAACTGCGCAAGAAAGCCTTGAACTTGCTGCGATGCTCCGGGTCGCGCAGGATGGACGGGTTGAACGTGATGGTGTGGCTGGCGCCGTTGGGAAGACTGTTGAAATATTCAGCCCAATCACCCCTGCCATCGCTGGCCTTGCCGCCCAGGGCCTTGCCGACCGAGTTGACGTTCGCTGTCGGACCGTTGGTATCGGCCCCGGTGGATGGGCAGATGGCGTTCGAGAGAAATTTGCCCCTGGGCCGCCCGTCCGCGCTGGCAGCCAGGACCGCACCTTCGGAAATCCAGTAATTCCAACTGAGCATGCCGGGACGGTACTGGCGGTTGGTGATCCCGGTCTTGTGCTTCCAGACCTCGCCCGTCCACAGGTCCATGACCTGGGTGGCCAGCTTGTCAGCTTCATCGTCATCCCGGCCATACTTGGGGGCTTTATTCCTGGCTTTGGCTTGCAGGACCTCGTGCCCGGTCCAGTTATCCTTGAGCGCTGCAATCAACTCCTGCATAGTGCATTCCTTCTTGTCGAAGACAAGATATTTGATGGCCAGCAGGGAATCAACGGTCGTGGCAAACGTGACGGCTTCGAGCGTGGTGAAGTTGATTTCCGCCCCGCCCTGGGTTACATCGAGGCCCTTCTCGATACAGCCTTTGACCATGCACGACAAGTACGGCGTGCGGAAGTACGTGGCCCGGATATACTCGGTGTTCTCGTGGTTATTGACGCACCTATCGATGATGTACCCGGTCTGTTTGGCATACGCACTCCAAAACTCTTCCCAGGTCTTGAATTTGGTGGCGTCGCCGGTCTTCGGACCGTCCTGCTTGATCTTTTCAGCCTTGCCGCTCATCCCATCGACAACCGGCA
>CAZRCR010000320.1:0-3759 GCA_964598615.1 uncultured Anaerolinea sp. | reverse complement strand
CCGGCGGCTTGCGTTCGTGCGCTGGATCTGTTTGTCTCCTTGACCCTTATCTTGCCTTATCTCGCCGCTCTGACAGGCGTGCCCCAGCCCGAGCCGCATGTCAACAACGTGTGGGAGCATACCCTGGCGGTACTGGCACAGCTTGAAACCATTCTGGCCGCCCTGGCCCCGGAGTATAACCCCGAGAAAGCCGCGGACCTGCTCAACGGTCTGATGGTGCTGCGCATTGGCCGCTACCGCGAGCAGATCGCCGCGCACCTGTCCACTCCGTTAACGATCAACCGCTCACCGCGCGGACTTCTGTTCCTGACGGCGCTCTATCATGATGTTGCCAAGCCGCTCAAAAAGGTTATGGACGAAGACGGCCAGATGCGTTTCTGGGGGCACGATGAGGAAGGGGCAAAGATCGCTGCCGAGCGGGCGCGAACGTTGGCCCTGAGCAACGAAGAGATCGCCCGCATGGAAACAGTGATTGCCAACCACATGCGCATCCACTTCCATACCACCCGGCTGGTGAAGGAAGAAAAGCCGCCCTCCCGGCGTGCCGTGTACCGTTTCTTCCGCGACGCCGGTGCGGCAGGTGTGGAACTCTGCCTGCTGGCGCTGGCTGACCTGCGTGCCACCTACGAGCAGACCCTGCCGCAGGCCACCTGGTCCGCTGCGCTGGATGTGGTGCGGACGATGCTCGAGAATTGGTATGAGAAACCGGCCGAGACAGTCGCACCGCCGCCGCTGGTCAATGGCGACGACCTGATGCGTGAACTGGGCCTGAAACCCGGCAAGAAGATCGGCGAGTTGCTCGAGTTCATCCGCGAGGCGCAGGCCATGGGCGAAGTGTCCACGCGGGAGGAAGCTATGGATCTGGCACGGAAAAAATTATTGCTGTAGGGGGCACGATATATCGTGCCCTGCATTGGAGGAAAAATGAACATCGTTGTTTTCGATCTCGAAACCCAGAACCTTTTCGAGGATGTAGGTGGCCGGAATAACATTGGGGCGTTGAAAATGTCTTGTGCGGTCACCTGGTCCTCGGTCAAGAACGGTTTCACCACCTACTGGGAAAAGGACATCCCGGCGCTGATCGCCGAGTTGAAGTCTGCCGGGCGCGTCGTCGGGTTCAACATCAAATCCTTCGACTACGAAGTCCTGCGTCCCTACGCTCCCAACGAGCGCCTGCAATTCCTGCCCACCCTCGACATCCTCGATGACCTGTTCCGCGCTCTCAGTTTCCGCGTCCCGCTCGACTCGGTGGCGCGTGCCACCCTGGGAGATACCAAGTCTGCCAGCGGTTTGCAGGCGGTGGAGTGGTGGCGTTCGGGCGAACTGGATAAACTGGCCGAATACTGCAAAGTGGACGTGGATGTGACCCGCCGGGTCTACGAGTTCGGCTGCGAGAACGGCTACGTTAACTATTTCACACGGTTGGGCAGTAAACAGAAAGTAGAGGTTAAATGGAGATGCTGAAAGCAACTGTGAACGGCCTGCAACTGGCCTACGCCCGCCAGGGACACGGCATTCCGCTGGTGCTTATTCACGGACACCCACTCGACCATTCCATCTGGGAACCGGTCGTGCCGTTGCTCGAGAATGACTTCGACTTGATACTGCCGGACTTGCGCGGTTTTGGCGGGAGCGAAGCACCCGGGACCCCGTACCGGATCACTGATATGGCGGAGGATATCGCCGCCCTGCTGGCCTCGCTCCACATTGCCAAAACAGCAATCGCCGGTCATTCGATGGGCGGATACGTGGCCTTGGCGTTTGCACAGGCATATCCGGAGCGTGTCCACGGACTGGCGCTGGTAGCCTCCCACGTTTTCCCTGATGCGCCGGAAAAGAAACCGGTCCGTTATGCCGACGCGGCGGCTGTCGAAGCCCAGGGCGTGGGTATCATGGCCGAAGGATTTCCTGCCAAACTGACGGCGGACCCGGCTCTCCAGCCTGTTATCCGCGACATCATCCTGCGTCAGAGTGTGCGCGGTGTGGCTGAGTCGTTGCGGGCGATGGCCGAGCGAGCGGATATGTCCACGCTGCTGGCGGGAGCGAAGTACCCTGTTCTTGCCATCCACGGCGCGGCGGATACGCTCATCCCTGCCTCGCGCGCCCGGGATGGGAAAGCGCTGGCGGAGAATATCCAACTTGTTGAGATCGAAGGCGTTGGTCACATGCCAATGATGGAGTCCCCGCAGAAAACAGCGGAAGCGCTGAAAATGCTCAAGTGAAACCAAGACCCGGCTGGTGAAGCCGGGCCTTATTTTGTGTTTTTCTTTATAATCTTTATTTCACCACTTTGCCCACGATGGCGGTCTCTTTCAGGACCGGTTCGTAGAAGCAGCGGCAACCAGTCTCGTGCGAGCAGCCTAAATGGGGCAGGGCCGGAACCTTGTCTTTGGGGTAGGTTTTCATCAAACCATAGCAATGTGGACAAGCGTCGTGTGCCACAGTCACGCGGATGGCTTTGATGCGAGGGTTCTCCTGCATCCGTTTGAGAGCCACGGCAGTGGTGGAGAAAGTTTTCAGGTCTGCTTTACAGTTGACACAGGTTGAGGCGGTATCGGGGGAGGAAGCATTGCATTTGGAGCAGGTTTGCATACAGATAACTCCTGGGATTTTTTTCTTATTTTACCGCGCTTGAAACGGAAAGCGCAGACCTGTGTCTGCGCTGTTTATTTTTGGTTTCAGGGGAAAAGCTTACGCGGTCGCGGCAGCAACCTCGATCCGTTTTTTGTTGTTCTTTTCCGTAACGGCTGCCCGGCGGGTGAGTGTGTTCAGGTGGGCAATCAGTACACCGCTGGGCACCGGCTTGACAAGGTAATCGTCCGCGCCGGCGTCGAGTGCGCTGGCAACCATTCCCGGACTATCGAGAGCGGAAAAGATAAGGATGGGAACGTTGCTGAAGGTACGTACCTGCGTACAGACCTGCCAGCCGTCCATGCCGGGCATCATCAGGTCGAGGATTACCACATCCGGACTTTGCTCGCGAATCAGCCGTACTCCGTCTTCGCCGGTATTTGCAGTCGATGCGTCAAACCCGTGCGATTTCAAGAGCAGGGTCAGGAGTTCGGTCATGGCTGGGTCGTCGTCAATTGCGAGGACTTTTAACATTCGAGCGGTCTCCACCGTTTCATCGTTCGTATTATCATACATGGCGAACATTATGTACTTTGCAAATGGTTTACAATCGGCAATTCTTTTGCATGGCAGTTTGTGGTAAACTTGCCGATTGGTATGTCTGCCCCGGGCTACAAGTCCGATATCATATTTCACTCGTTAGGAGAAAATCAAATGGCAAAGAAATGGGTTTACCTTTTTGAAGAAGTGGCGGAAGCCGAGAAGTATGCCGGGAGTTGGGAAGGCGTGCGTGGTCTGCTGGGCGGCAAAGGGTCCGGTCTGGCCGATATGACCCGCGCCGGTGTCCCGGTCCCGCCCGGTTTCACTGTCACTACTGAAGCCTGCAACGAGTTCCGCAAAGGCGACAAGTTCCCCGAGGGTCAGTGGGACCAGCAACTGGCCGCGATGAAGATCGTCGAAAAACAGACCGGCAAGACGTTCGGCGACCCGAACAATCCCCTGCTGGTGTCCTGTCGTTCGGGTGCCAAGTTCTCCATGCCCGGCATGATGAACACCATCTTGAACATCGGCCTGAACGACGTGGTCGTGGAAGGCCTTTCCAAGCTGACCGGCAACCCGCACTTCACCTGGGATTCCTACCGCCGCCTGGTCGAAATGTTCGGCACGACTGTGTTCGGATTGGATGAC
>CAZRCR010000319.1:0-3761 GCA_964598615.1 uncultured Anaerolinea sp. | reverse complement strand
ACAGGTTTATGCTAAACTAACAGCATCCCATCACCCGGAGATTCCCATGAGCGACCTGACCACCTTCCTGAAACAAGCCGATATTTTCTACCAATTCACCCCCACTCAACTGGAAATGGTTGCCAACATCTGCCAGGAAAAGACCTATGCCCTGGGCGAGATTGTTGTGGAGGAAGGCACCAGCAGCAAAGACCTCTACATCATCACCCACGGGGAAGTCGAAATCCTCGTCAATCCCGGCGTCGTTGGCGGGCCCACAGCCTCACAGGAACGCGTGACCATCAACACCCTGCGCCGCGGCCAGTCCTTCGGCGAGATCGCCCTGGTGGACGAAGGCCTGCGCTCGGCCACCGTCCGCGCCGCCCAGAAGAACACCACCCTGCTGGTCATCTCCCGGGAAAAGCTGCTCATGCTGTGCGAGACCTATCCCCAGCTCGGCTACCGCCTGATGTACAGCCTGACCGCCGACCTGGCCATGAAAATCCGCAACACCGACCTGCGCATTCGCGAAACCCTGCTCTACGGACAGAAGAAGTGACCAAAACCGGGCGCTCTGTCGCCGCTGCCGCCCTGTTCCTGCTGTTCAGCCTCGGGCTGACTGCTTGCAGCGCGGCATCTTACCAATGCACCGACCCCTTGGGCTGCCTGGAAATCCCTCCCGGCAGCCCGCTTGTCATCGGCACCCTGCTGGCCTCCGCCGGGGAACAGGCCGCGGACGGGGAAGCCGCCCTGGCCGCCGTCCAGCAGGCTCTCGACGAGACCGGCGAACTGCTCGGCCACCCGCTGGAGATCGACGAATGGGATACCGACTGCTCAGTGGAAGACGCCCGCCGCGCTGCCACATCCCTGGCGCTCAGCCCGGACGTGGCGGCCGTCATCGGCCCCACTTGCGCCAGGCAGTACGAGGAAGCCACGTCCATCCTCGGCGATGCCGGGCTGGCGCTGCTCGACCCGGCTCCCGGTCCATCCGCCGCAGCCGAACGGACCCGCGGCCTGCTGGCTGCCATCGAACAGGTTGCTGTGTCCGACGCGGACGGCACGCTCCACATCCCGCGTCAATCCCTGCTGGAGGCGCTCCAGATAAACCCGTAAACTGACAGGCAGGGGCGGCGAGGTCCGCCCCTGTTGTATAATCCAACCACTTATGCCTACTGCTGAGATCATTACCATCGGGACCGAACTCCTGCTCGGCGAAACCGCCGACACCAACACCCGCCACATCGCCCGCACCCTGCGCGGCCTGGGCGTGGACCTGTTCCGCACGCAGACCATCGGCGACAATGCTGCCCGCATTGCCGAGACCGTGCAGCAATCGCTGGCCCGCGCCGACATTGTCATCACCACCGGCGGTCTGGGTCCCACCGTGGATGATCCCACCCGCCAGGCCCTGGCCGAGGCCGCCGGGACCGAACTCGAATTCCACCCCGAACTCTGGGAGCAGATCACCGCCCGCATCGCCCGCTACGGACGCACACCCACCGAAAACCAGAAGCGCCAGGCGTATATCCCCAAAGGCGCCATCATCATCGAGAACACCGTCGGCACTGCCCCGGCATTCATTATGGAAACCGCCCGGGGGATCGTCGTCACCCTGCCCGGCGTGCCGCGTGAAATGGAAACCTTGCTGGCCGAAGCCGTGGTGCCCTACCTGCAAAAACGTTTCGACCTGCACGCCGTTATCAAGGTCCGTACCCTGCACGTCAGCGGGCTGGGCGAAGGCATGATCGACGACCAGATGGGCGACCTGGAAACGCTCGCCAACCCCACTGTGGGTCTCACCGCCCACTCGGGGATCGTGTCCATCCGTATCGCGGCCAAGGCAGAAACGTCTGAAGAAGCAGACCAGTTGATCGCCCCCGTGGAAGCCGACCTGCGCACCCGTCTCGGCGCCCACATCTTCGGGGCGGACGATGATACGTTGGAAGGCGTGGCGCTGGCGGCGGTCGCCGCGCGGACCTGGAACCTGGTTACCGTGGAGATCGGCTCCGGCAACGCCCTGGCCGAGCGTCTCGACCGGTCCGGGCACCCGGCCTTCGTACGCGGCACCCAGGCTGAAGGTCCGTCCACGCCGCATCTGACCGAGGCCGTGGAGTATGCCCGGCTGGAATATGCCGCCTCCGCCGGACTGGGATTATCGCTGCGCCAGTCTGCCGAACAGACCGATGTTGAGCTGTGCCTGGTCACGCCGGAAAGCACCAAGGAACAGCGTCTCACCTACGGCGGGCATCCCGCCAATGCCACCCGCTGGGCGATCAACAACGCCCTGGATTGGCTGCGCCGGACAGTGACGGAGACAGATTAGCGGATGGCCCTGCCTTCCAAATCCATCCAACGCCTGGTAGCCACCTTCTGGGTGGTGAATGTCTTGCTGATCCTGGGCATTGCGGCCGTCTGGGCCGGAACATCGATCCAACCCATCCGGGAGTTTTTCGTCAGTTCCACACCCACCTTCACGGAAACGGTCACGCCCAGCCCCACTCCCAGCCTGACCCCGTCGCTCACGCCCAGCCCCACCGAAACGCAGACTCCCACCCGGACAGAAACACCGTCCAACACGCCGACCATTACCCCCTCCCCGGTACCGTTCAGTGAAGGCCCCATCGTGATCGGGTATTCGGTGGAGGAGCGCCCGCTGGAGGTGTACCGTTTCGGCACAGGGTCGACGGAACGGCTGATCGTGGCCGGGATGCACGGTGGCAGCGAGTACAACACCATCCAACTGGCCGACGAATTGATCGCCTACCTGAACGGGCACCCGGAGATCGTCCCGGCCGATGTGACCCTGTACATCCTGCGCAGCCTGAACCCTGACGGTGAAGCACGCGCCCACAACTACCTGGGACGTACCAACGCCAATAACGTCGACCTGAACCGCAACTGGGATGCAAACTGGAAAGCCGACTGGCCGCGTGCCACCTGCTGGAACCTGACCTACGTTTCCCCCGGAACCGGCCCCAGTTCCGAACCCGAAACGCAGGCTTTGATGGCATTCATCCAGGCGCACCACTTCGATGCTCTCATCAACTACCACAGCGCTGCATTGGGCATCTTCAACGGCGGGTTGCCGCCTGATGAATATTCCATCCGTCTGGCACAGGCCGTGGCCGCCGTCACCACCTACCCGTATCCGCCCATCAATATCGGCTGCGAATATACCGGCGGGTTCACGGATTGGGCTGATGAGTATGGCATTGCCGCCCTGGACGTGGAACTGACCGACCATACGCACACCGATTTCGAGATGAATCTGGATGTTTTGAACGTATTTCTGAACTGGAAGCGGTAAAATGTTCGTGAAGTGATTGGTATGAAGAAAAAATGGTTCGCACTTTTACTGGCATTGGTGACTGCCCTGTTCGTGATGGTTGTACTTGCCACTCCGACCGGGGTGCAAAGCGCGGTGATTGCCACCGATACGCGCTGGCCGACTGCCACGCGCCGTCCCACTGATACACGCTGGGCGGTCAAACCCACCAGTACGCGCTGGCCCACATCCACCCGTCGCGGGGCAAGCAGTGCCACGCCCACTTTGACGCCAACCATTACCTTCACTCCCACGCCCAGTTTTACCGGAGCAGTTGTCCAGGCCAGCAGCACACCCACCGGTCTGCGCCCGACAAATACACGCTGGGCGGTCAAGCCCACCAGCACCCGCTGGCCCAGCCTGACGCCGCGCCCGACCGATACGCGCTGGCCCACATCCACCCGCTGGCCGACAAAGACTCTCTCACCAACCATCACCGTCCCGCCAACCAACACTG
>CAZRCR010000318.1:0-3816 GCA_964598615.1 uncultured Anaerolinea sp. | reverse complement strand
ATAGCATGGCATACGCAAATTCCGGATGGCGCCGCATGATCGTCCATTCTTCTTCCGTGAGAGGTCCGGCCTTGTGCAGGATACTGTCCGGAACGCCCATCTTGCCGATGTCATGCAGCAATGCCCCGCGGCGTATGTTCACCAAATCCCCGGGAACGATCCCCATCGCATCCGCCAGTTGCAAGGTCATTTCGGTCACGCGCAAAGTATGGCCTTCGGTTTCCCGATCACGCAGGTCAAGAGCCTTCGACCAGCCTTCGATGGTCGCATCGTAAGCCAGAGACAGATTCAGGTTGGTCTGCTGGAGTTCCTCGAAGAGCAGAGAGTTATCAATGGCAATGGCCGCCTGTCCGGCAAGCGTTTCGAGGAAGCTGCGCCACTCGATGTCCGGGTCATCCTGATGGCGATGGAATGTTTCGAGAATGCCCTTCACCTGTCCTTTGGCAATTAACGGTACTCCAAAATAGGTAATGAAACCTTCACTGGTCAGCAACGTTTGCCGCGGGAAAGGACTGCTATCCGGAAGATTGGGGATGAACACCGTGGAGCGATTGCGAATGGCCTGAAGGGCGAGAGTGTCATTCAAGTAGATTTGCATGTTTTTCACGGTATCGGACCGGAAACCGGAACTGGCAGCATGGTAAAGAGTCTGTGTATTGGGATTGATCAGCAACACATTTACGGCATCCACTTTCAGTTGGGAAATGATGTGGTCAATGAGGATGCCAAGGGTGACGCGCAAGTCAAGAATGGTACTGATCGCCATATCGATGGTGCGCAAGGAAGCCAGGCGCTGCAGTTGGCGCTCGGTCTGTTCATGCAGGTCGGCCCGACGAATGGCATTCCCTGCGATCTCGCATAAAGTGGTTAGCAGACGAACATCACCCTCCTGCAGTTCGCGCGGCAGGGCAACGGCGATGAACATAACGCCGATAACCTCCTGCCCACTACGGATGGGAACACATCCCCCGCCCCACCCAGGCGGAATATGGTCACGCACGCTTTCCCGAGGCTGCACATCCCGGGAAAATTCCCTGGAAATGATCGCCTTGCCGGTACTGAAAACATGACCTGCCACACCCTCGCCTGGCTGGATGGGAGTTTCATCCAACTGCATGAACCAGCCACGCGATAACGGGGTTTTCAAAAATCCGCTGGTTGGGTCATACAGCCAGATACTCCCGGCATCAGTATCCAGAACCTGAAGGGCTTCGTCCAACAGACAGGTGAACATTTCGTCCACTTTCAGGGATGTGCGAAGTTGGGTCGAAACCCGGTTCACCACTTCCAGTTCCGAAAGCCGACGAACAATCTCTTCGAAAAGACGGGCTTTCTCAACCGCAGTGGCAGCCTGGTTGGCAAACGCGAGTGCCAGTTCAGCATGGCTGGCAGTATAAGCATTGGGATTCCGATTGTCGACCGTCAGAATGCCAACCACGTCACCGCGCAAGATCAACGGAACCCCCATCCAGCCATGCAAATAGTCGGTCCCTCCGAAATATTGGAAACGCGGATCATCATGCACATCCTGGATCACCAATGGAGCGCGGGAACGCATAATGGCTTGGAACAACAGGTCCGTTACGGGGAATTTCTTCCCGATCACTTTTTCCGGAGATGGCAAACCACGCGCCACTTTGCCAACCAGGTTTTCGCCTTCATGCAGGAACACAGTGGCGCTGTCATAAGGAATGACATTTGCCAGAGCATCGAGCAAATGGCGCATTACCTGATCACCATCCAGGCTGGAGGTCAGGGCAGTGGTGGCATCACGCAGGGCTTCCGCCTCCAGTCGACGGCGTTGGGTTTGGTCAAAGAGACGGGCATTCTCGATGGCCACAACAGCATGGGCGGCAAGCATCTCCAGCAAACGCTGGTCTTCCTCCGTATACATGTCAGGACGATAGGACTGGGCAGATAACATGCCAATCACTTTTTCCCCGAGGCGCATCGGCACCGCCAGAACCGACCGGACTTCTTCATCGTTCCCGAAATGGACCGCAGCAACAACCGGCGTATCAGACAGATCGCGAATGATGATCCCATTGCCCGTAGAAATAACTTCGCCAGAGAGGCCGCTATCGACAGGAGAATACGCTGGCATCCAGCGGCCATCCTTATCGTAAAGATAGACAGAACAGATCTCGTTACGAGTCTCATCCAGCAAGGAGATGACAAATGCTTCAGCAGGCATGAGGCTCTGGGCTGCCTTATGCACTGCTTCATACACTTTCTCTGGATTCTGGCTGGAACGGGCTATCTCTTCACTCGCCTGGTGGAGTATTGCGCGTCGTTCCGCTGCTTTTAAAGCCTGTTCATACAAACGGGCATTTTCAATTGCAATCGCAGACTGGGATGCAAAAGCACTGACCAGGCGGGCGCTCTCTTCTGAGAAGTGTTCTGGCACTGCGCTGTCAATGGCCAACATGCCGATGACCCGATCGTGAAAG
The DNA here is from genome assembly GCA_964598615.1 of uncultured Anaerolinea sp. GTDB lineage: Bacteria > Chloroflexota > Anaerolineae > Anaerolineales > Villigracilaceae > UBA877. The sequence continues at coordinate 1,366 of CAZRCR010000318.1, read as the reverse complement.
ATCATTGGAACCCCCAGCCATGAAACAATATGACCATGGGTACCTTCCCGAAAAAGCTGGAACCGGGAAGGTGCATCCCCCAGAATTAAAGGCTGGCGCGTCTGCATCACAATCGTATTGGGATTATCACCCGGGACCGGGAAACGTATCCCAAGCACGGATTCTATGTTCGGCCATCCCTGCCCGCCAACAATCTCCAGGTATCCATCCCGTAGTAACTGTACAGAAGCGCTATCATAAGGGACCACTTTCGACAGTTGTTCCAAAACCAAATGGATGGCCATCTCCCAATTGAGGCTGGATGCAATGGCAGCAGTGGCCTGCCGTAAGGTTTCAGCTTCCTGGTAACGAATCCGTTCGGCCTCGAAAAGTCGGGCATTTTCAATCGCCATGGAAATATTGCGGGCAACCGCAAAGGCAATTTCCGCATCTTGTTCCGAAAAGCCATCGCGCTGGTTGCTATCCAGGGTAATGATACCGATTACATTATCTTTGAATATGAGAGGCACTCCCAAAAAAGAGACAACATTTGCCAGCCCCGGTCTCCGAACATAACGAGCATCCTGCAAGGTATCTCCAATCAAGATGGCGCGCTTTTCGCGAATGATCTGTTCGTTCAAGGGGAATTCCGACAAATTAAAGTAAACTCCGGCCTTCAAAAGGTTTTCATCGAAACCGATCAAGGCTGCAACACGCAAGCGTTCCCCTTCGAGCAATTGAATGGATCCTGTTGTTCCGGGAATTAATCGCAACAGATATACCAATGTATTTTCGAGAACCGTTTCCAGGTCCAGAGAAAGAGCGGCGATCTTCATCAAATCCACCATAACATCCTGGCGATAACGTTGATCCCGTTCTGCCGAAAACAGGTGGGCATTTTCGATGGCCGAGGCGGCATGATTGGCATAGGTTTGTACCAAAGAGGCATGTTCCTGGGTAAATGCGCCCGGGCACTTGCTATCAAGGCAGAGACAACCAATCAATTGGCCGCGCATCAAAAGCGGGACACCCATCCACCCCCGGATATAGTCAGATCCAGCCCATTTCTCGAAATCAGGAGACTCTTGCGCGTCTTCGATGATAAGGGGTTCGCTGGTTTCGATTATTTTTGCCCATTTCCTATTCAAAGGGAATGTACGCCCGGCATATTCCACGTGCTTCGGGATTCCCCGACCAGCAACCACACGTAGTTTATCCCCTTCCCGCAAAACAATCGAAGCGCTATCATGAGGAACTATCTTGACCAGAGAGTCGAGAATACTATCGAGCAAAGGGGTTAGCTCAAGGGAGGAAGTTAGAGCAGTAGTGGCATCCCGAAGTTTTTCAGCTTCCTGACGATGGATATATTCTGCCTCGAACAAGCGCA
>CAZRCR010000317.1:2765-3830 GCA_964598615.1 uncultured Anaerolinea sp. | reverse complement strand
GCTGGCTTACTTCAGCTGTTCCAAAGAGACCCGTCCGTACGCCGCCGGGTTCGCCACAGTGCTGGCAGCACTGGCCTCCGCCCCGCTATGGGGCGTCCGCCCGCAGATGCTGTCCCTGCTGCTGACCGCCCTGTTCCTGTTCCTGCTCGAACGCTACCAGCAAACCCGCCGCCTGCGCTTCCTCGTCCCCCTGCCGCTCGTCACGCTCGCCTGGGTCAACCTGCATGCCGGGTACTTCCTCGGCTTCGGCGTCATCGGCATTTATATTCTCGGCGAAGGGATTGACTTCCTCCGCACCTTCCTGCGCAAGGAAAAAACAAACCTCCGTCCCGCCCTGACGCTGACAGCCGCGCTGGCGCTCTCCGCCCTGGCCGCCCTCGTCAACCCCAACACCTGGCGCATCCTGGTCTATCCCTTCGAGACCCTGACCAGCGACTCGATGATGACGTTCATCCAGGAATGGTTCTCGCCCGACTTCCACCAAACGATGTGGCTGCCGTTGACAGCGCTGATCCTGTCCCTGATCGCCCTGCCGCTCATCGCCCGCCGCCCGGTCTCGAGGACCCGCATCCTGCTCGCGGTCGTCTTCGGCTTTGGCGCCCTCCGGTCGATGCGCAATGTGCCCCTGTTCGCGGTGGCAGTCGTCCCCCTTGTGGCGGAACAACTCGCCGCGTTTTTGCCAACCGGTTCCCGGTCCGCGCCGCCGAAGCGGGTGATGAGTCTCATCAACTCGCTGCTGGTGGGGATCGTCATCCTGGTGGCCGGACTGCAAGTTGTCAACATTTCACTGGAACAACCGGACTCGGAAGCCGAGAATTTCCCCAAGGCCGCCGTGGACTGGATCGCCGCCAACCATCCCGATGGCAACCTGTACAACACCTACGGCTGGGGCGGCTACCTGATCTGGCGGCTGTACCCAGGATACCTGGTTTACATCGATGGCCGAGCGGACGTTTATGGCGACGAATTCATCTACGATTATATGCACATCTACTCCGCCCAACCAGGCTGGGAGGCGGCGCTGGAGACGGATGGCGTGAACACGGTGCTGCTCCAGCCCGGCGA
>CAZRCR010000317.1:0-2665 GCA_964598615.1 uncultured Anaerolinea sp. | reverse complement strand
CTACAACCCCTTGACCGCCGCCAGCACCTCGGCGCTGTGGTCGGCGGGTTTGACGTTCTCGAACACCTTGGCGATCTTGCCGTTCTTGTCGATCAGGAAGGTCGTGCGCAGCACGCCGTCGTATTCGCGGCCCATGAACTTCTTCGGCCCCCAGACGCCGTACTGGTCACAGACCTTGTGATCATCGTCGGCCAGCAGCGGGAACGGCAAGGCATACTTTTCCTTGAACTTGGCATGGGATTTCGTATCGTCCGGGCTGACGCCCAGGATGACCACATCCGCGTTGACGTAGGCGCTGTAGTCATCGCGGAAGTTGCACGCCTCGGTAGTGCAGCCGGGCGTATCATCCTTGGGATAGAAGTACAGCACCACCACCCTGCCGCGGAAATCGGACAGGCGGCGCACAGTGCCGGTTTCATCCGGCAGGGAAATTTCAGGGGCGGGAATTCCAGAATTGATGGGCATGGGGGTTCTCCTCGGTCCTATACGGAGTGCGGATTAATCTGCATATCTTCAAGACAAATCCTGCATTCCTTTATTTGGATAATTATTATCATAATTATAACAAAAATGCGCCGGAAAGGAAGTCTCCCGACGCATTTTATATAAAACGCTAATACTCGAGCTAAATAAGCTTTGCCTTCTGCAATGCTTCTTCCAATACTTCGGCCATGACGGGTTTCAACACCAGGTCGACCGCTCCGCCTTCGAGAGCGCGCTTGCGGGTTTCGGGCTGGTCGTCCGAGGTGACCACGATCACCGGCACTCCGGCGAGCCGCGGCTCCCGTTTCAGGTACGAGAGCACCTCGAACCCGTCCACACCCGGCATGTTGATATCCAGGAAGATCACCCGCGGGGTCATCTCGCCCAAAACGGCCATGGCCGTGCTGGGACTGAGTACCGAGCGAGCCTGAATATCCCACAAACGAAGCATTTGTAACAACGCCTCTGTGGTTTGCCGGTTATCATCAATCACAAGTGCTAGGGACATCTTCTACCTCCGCGAAACTGCCATGACATGGCCTGAATGTTGGTCGCATGGCTATTAAAACACAGGCCGGGGGAACTTGCAACCACTGCCGCACAATCTGCACGGACCATTCACCAAGTTTCAATATGACATACACGTTGAAAGGATTATACCGTCAAATCCTTGCACATGCCTTGCTGATAAGATATACTCACTCGGTGAGTATATATGTCCAACAATAGCAAACATTATGGCACTCTTTCCCCTGAATATGCCCTGCTCGGCTTGCTTTACAACCAGCCTTCGCATGGCTACGACCTGCACCAGAAACTGGCGACAGAGTTGGGGTTCGTCTGGCACATCAGCCAAAGCCAGGCGTACAACATCCTGAAGCGGCTCGAAAAGCAGGGTGACATCTCTTCCACGCTGGTGGAGCAGGAAAAACTGCCCGCCCGTCAAATGCTTGCGATCACGGAGCAAGGGCGGGAAAAATTCCGACAGTGGCTCGCTGCCCCATCCGGCTACAGCATCCGCTCCATCCGGCTGGAATTCCTGACGCGTCTCTATTTTGCGCAAAACATCTGCCCGGAGAAGATCGCCGGTATGCTCGCCCAACAAGCCGCCGAGATCAACGTCACCATCCTCCGCCTGGAAACCAGCCAGGCCGAACTGCCCGCCGGGCAGACCTTCAACCAGCTCAGTCTGCGCCTGCGCATCCAACAGCTTCAGTCCGCCCTGGACTGGCTCGAAGAATGCCGCACTGCGCTCGCATAATTTTCGATACAGGAGTTTGATCGATGAAACACATCGCACCGTTGTTCATCCTGCTGACCGTCATGCTGGCAGCCTGCGGACCCGTCCCGGTCCCAGCCACCGGGACCCAGGTCCCGCCAACGACCACCCCGGAACCGCGTACGCTGACGGTCTTCGCTGCCGCGTCCCTGACCGATGCTTTTACCGAGATCGGGCAAAACTTCGACGCCGCCCATCCCGGCCTGACCACCACCTTCAACTTCGCCGGTTCGCAAGCCCTGCGCACCCAGATCGAGGAAGGCGCCGTGGTCGATGTGTTCGCATCCGCCAATACCAAAGAGATGGAGACCCTAATCACCGGGATGCTGGTACCCGCCGATACGGCCCAGATCTTCCTGACCAACCAGTTGCTGGTCATCCTGCCTGCCGATAATCCGGCGAACATCCAGTCGCTCGAAGACCTGAAAACCCCCGGTCTGAAGCTCATCCTGGCCGCCGAGGAAGTGCCCGCCGGCAAGTATGCCCGTCAGGCACTGGAAAACCTGAATACCCTCTACGGCTCGGATTACAAGGACAACGTGCTGGCGAACGTCGTCTCGAACGAGGATAATGTCAAGCAGGTGGTGGCCAAGATCCAGTTGGGCGAAGCAGACGCCGGGATCGTCTACATCTCGGATGCAATTGCCGCCCCGGAACTCAAGACCATCGAGATCCCCGCCGACTACAACATCATCGCCCAATATCCCATCGCCGTGCTGACCAACGCCCCGCAAGCGGACCTGGCAGCTGAGTTCATCGGCTATGTTCTCTCTCCCGAGGGGCAGGCCATCTTGCAAAAGTGGGGCTTCACGCCCGTCAATCCGTAAAGGACAACGAAACGGGGCCTGGGCGCAACCCGGACCCCGTACCTGCCATGCCCTTTCTCCGTCATCTTCTCCACTC
>CAZRCR010000316.1:0-3858 GCA_964598615.1 uncultured Anaerolinea sp. | reverse complement strand
GGCACGTCGCGCCGTATGCCCGGCCCGGTCGTGGTCGTTGAATCGAAAGAAAAACCCGCCGCCGCGAAGGGTGAACCTGTCAGCGCTACCAAACCCTACTTCATCGGCGTGACCGGTTCCGGGTCCGATAAGAACCTGCCCAACTTCAAGTGGACGCCGCCCGCCGAGACGCTCCGCCACACCCCGTTGTTCGATACCCACAAGGAAATGGGCGCCAAGGTCATCCCGTTCGCGGGCTGGGAAATGCCGGTCTGGTACTCGTCCGTGATGGAAGAGGACCTCGCCACCCGCCAGGCCGCCGGTCTGTTCGACGTGTCGCACATGGGCGTCTACCAGATCGAGGGCGACGAAGCCGCCTCGTTCCTGGACTCGGTGGTTGCCAACAACTGCGGTTCGCTGTTGCCCGGCGAGAGCCTGTACAGCCAGTTCCTCGATCCGGACGCGAATGTCATCGACGACACGCTCATCTATCGCCGTGGCTGGGACAAGTTCCTGATGGTGGTCAACGCCTCCAACGACGACAAGGACCGCACCTGGCTGGAAGCCGTGCGGGATGGCAAAGTGAAGATCGACAACGCCCGCCCCGGTGCGCGCACCCTGGGCTATAACGCCGTCATCCGCAACCTGCGCGACCCGAAAGCCGGCGCGGACATGCGCATCGACATCGCCCTGCAAGGCCCCAAGAGCATGGAGATCCTGCTGGCGATGGGCGTCAACGCCGAGACGCGCCGCCGCATTACGGCGCTCAAACGCACCAACCTGTGCGACGCGGTGGTGGGTGGCTTCGACCTGATCGTTTCCCGCACCGGTTACACGGGCGAGAAGATGGCCTTCGAATTGTTCGTCCATCCCGAGAAGGCTGTGGACTTCTGGCACGCCATCCTGAAAGCCGGCGCGAAGTTCGGTGTGAAACCTATCGGCCTGGGTGCCCGCGACTCCCTGCGGACGGAAGCCGGCCTGCCGCTTTATGGTCACGAGATGGGCGAAGGCTCCGGCAAGCAGGGCCAGCCCGACCTGGGCGTGGGCGACTCCGGTTTTGGCGCCTACGTGAAGACCAACAAGCCCTGGTTCATCGGGCGCGAGGCCTACGTGGCGCGTGAACAGTCCCGCAAGGGCGTGGTGGTGCGCTTCCGCTTCCCCGAGAAGGGCGTGCGCATGGCCCACAACGGCGACCCCGTGCTCGATAAGCGCGGACGGGTGATCGGCTGGGTGACCTCCTGCGCGGCCGACATGGACGGCACACTGACCGGGCAGGCCTATCTCGAACTCAAGTACGCCCTCGAAGGGACGCCGATCTACGTGTACCAGAGCGCCCCGGAGAAAGCCGGCCCGGCTCCCTCCGAGATGAAACTCGGCGACAAGGGCCTCCTGCCGACCGAAGCGGTGGTGGTGAGCAGGTTCCCGAAGTTGTAGAATGTTGTAAATACCACGAGTGACAACTGACGAAGGTTGTCACTCGTGGCTTAGGTATGCAAAATAACATAATACTATTTAGCGAGGGATTATTATGGTTGACTTCAAAAAGCAATTGTCTAAACCTTCTAGCGAAAAAATAATTAATCCAATTGAAATCTATGATCGGTTAGATAGAGCAAGTGATAAAGGGCCTCTGCGTCCTGCTCAGATTGCTGTGCTTGAAGATTGGCATCAAAACAGGAGAGAAGACAGAGATATTATTCTAAAGTTAAATACTGGACAAGGAAAAACATTGGTTGGCTTATTAATGCTTCAATCAAAAATGAGCGAGAATGAAGGTTCTGCCTTATATCTCTGCCCTAATAATTTCCTTGTAAAACAAACGGTATCTCAAGCTAAACAATTTGGTATTAATTGCATTACTACCGATAATGATTTACCCGCCGATTTTTTGGATGGAAAGGCTATTCTAGTAAGTACAATACAAAAACTATTTAATGGTTTATCGAAGTTCAAATTAGCGCCGCGCTCTATTCCCGTAAAAAATATTGTAATGGATGACGCACATGCTTGTATCGACTCTATCAAAGAATCATATACTATTAAGCTAAATTGTGATCATCCTGCCTATAGACAACTTCAAGAGTTGTTCTCGTCAGCATTAGAAGAACAGGGGGCAGGAACATATGCTGATATTAAAAGTAATGATTATGGGGCTTTTTTACCAGTTCCGTATTGGGAATGGATGGATCACAGTACAGATGTAGTGAAAATTCTTGCAAAATACACTTCCGACGATTCAATTAAATTTGCATGGCCTTTGATTAAAGATAATATCAAGGATTGCCTTTGTATTATTTCTGGCCAATCTTTAGAAATTTCACCTTATCGTCCCCCATTGCAGATGTTTGGTTCGTACGATAAAGCTAATTACCGCATCTTTATGTCAGCAACAATAACAGACGATTCTTTTCTTATCAAAGGCCTGGGATTATCAGAAGAGACTATTAATCACCCATTGGTTTATAAAGAAGAAAAGTGGTCAGGCGAAAAAATGATTCTAATACCATCGCTTATACATTCTTCGCTAACTGATGACAAAATTGCTACTGAATTTGCTCAACTTGCTCCAAATCGCAAGTTCGGTATGGTAGTTCTATGCCCTAGTTTTCAGTCTACTGTTATTTGGAAAGCTGCCGGTGCTTATATTGCTAGTAAGGAAGATATTCAAGACAGAATAGAAATGCTCAAGAGCGGAAAATGCAGTGAAACCCTTGTTATTGCAAATAGATATGACGGTATTGATCTCCCTGATGAAGTATGTAGAATACTAATAATGGATTCAAAACCCTTTTCAGAGGATCTACTTGACCGATATGTTGAAATGTGTCGCGAGGGAAGCGAAGTAGTAGCGGTAAAAGCAGCAAGAATTATCGAACAAGGTTTAGGACGTTCAGTTAGAGGAGAAAAAGATTACAGCGTAATTATTCTAACGGGTAACGATCTTATACATTGTGTTAAGACCAGAGACGCACGCAAATATTTTTCAGCACAAACTCGAGCACAAATTGAAATAGGAATAGAAGTTACCCAACTGGTTCAAGAAGAAATTGGAGAAGATACAGACCCAATCAAGATCCTAAGGGGATTAATGGTTCAGTGTTTAAGACGGGATGATGGCTGGAAAGAATTCTATTTTGAAAAAATGAACAGAATCTCTCAGCCTCAAAAAGAGCCTGCAATACTGCATATTTTTTCCACAGAAATGAAAGCTGAAAATAAATATTCTGAAGGTGCTTATGAGACCGCATCAAAAACCATCCAAGAATTTATAGATAGTCATGTAATTGAAACTCCAACCGAAAAAGGCTGGTATTTACAAGAAATGGCTCGCTATATATACCCAGTAAGTAAAGCAAAATCTAACGAGTTACAGGTTGCTGCCCACAAACACAATAGATATTTGTTAAAACCAAAAAGTGGAATGGTGGTTTCCAAAATAGAAATTCTGAGTCAGAAACGGATAGAAAATATAGTTAACTATGTAAAGAGCTTTGACTCTTTTGATGAGTTGTTGTTAGCTACAGAAGAGATTCTTGGAAACTTGCGCTTTGGGGTCAAGGCCGATACTTTTGAAAAAGCTTTGAACAATTTAGCAACTGCTTTAGGTTTTCAAGGTGAAAGACCTGATAAGGAATGGAAAGCTGGCCCGGATAATTTGTGGGGAGTTAGAGATAATGAATATATTTTGTTTGAGTGTAAAAGCGAGGTTGATTTAAAACGTGCTGAGATTTACAAAGATGAAACTGGGCAAATGAATAATGCATCCGCTTGGTTCCATAAAAATTATGCTGGAGCAAAAGTTGAAAGAATTCTAATAATACCTACAAGAACACTATCGCAAGGAGCTGGCTTCAATGAGGATGTAAAAATTATGGGTGA
>CAZRCR010000315.1:0-3876 GCA_964598615.1 uncultured Anaerolinea sp. | reverse complement strand
TAGAAGCGGCCATGCAGTCGGGTCGGAGGGGGTCACCTCATTCACCATCATCGTGTGCTCGATGAAACCGCCCAGGAAAGGCTGCTTAAGCCAGCGCGCCGCCAGGAACGGGACCACCAGGAAAGCCACCAGTGCACTGCCCTGATAGACCAAGACTGCGATTTGCAAAACACGGTTAAGAAGGTTGTTGAGACGTTCGGAATGGAACATAGCGTATCGTTTTTTTCGTCACACAGGCAGGGAATTACAAACATTTTACACTACATTTATTCAGCAAAAACAACTTTTTCATATCATTTCCGTAGAGTGAGATAGACCATCAACAAAGGAAATCCCCATGAATACCCTGCGTATCCCCCGCTTCATCGCCCGTCTCCTGAAACGCGTTCCCGGCTCCGGGTCCCGCCTGCGGACCGTGAGCCTGGTCACCATCCGGCCGGTGCTCCAGCCAGTCCCGGTCAAAGAGACCGCTTCCCGTCCGCGCTCCGGATTTATCCTTTAAACTGCCCCCTGCACCCATAGGCCCCGGTTGAACCGGGGCTTTTTGGTACGCCAATACAACTTTTGTTGGATACCATCCAAGCTAATTTCCCGTAAAATAGCAACCCTGGTCTGCACAAACTGTTAATACTTGCAGAATATCATCCTGGAGGAGGACTGTATGCCATCAATTTTAGAAGTGAAAGACCTGGTCAAGAAATACGGCGACTTTACTGCCGTTAAGGGGATTTCGTTCGACATCGAAGAAGGCGAAATCTTTAGCCTGCTCGGCCCCAACGGAGCCGGGAAAACGACCACCATCTCCATGCTCTCCACACTTTACACACCCACCAGCGGCGACGCCACCATCGGCGGATACTCGGTCACCAAGGCCCCGATGGCCGTGCGCAATATCATCGGTGTGGTGCCGCAAGACCTGGCGCTTTACGAAGACCTGACCGCCCGAGAAAACCTGGTTTTCTGGGGCCAGATGTACGGTCTCTCAGGCAAAACCCTCGCAGCCCGCGTGGACGAGGTACTGGAGCAGATCGGCCTCGTGGACAAGGCCAAGGACCGCGTGAAGACCTATTCAGGCGGCATGAAGCGGCGCGTCAACATCGGCGTCGGCCTGCTGCACAAACCCAAACTGCTCTTCATGGACGAACCCACCGTGGGAATCGACCCGCAATCGCGCCGTGCCATTCTGGATTCGGTCAAAGCCCTGAATGAATATGGCATGACCGTGTTATACACCACGCACTACATGGAAGAAGCCGAGGAACTCTCCGACCGGGTTGGCATCATAGACCACGGCGAACTGATCGCCATCGGCACCCAGGCCGAACTGACCAAACAGGTCGGCGAGAATGAGACCCTCATTCTGCACATCGGTGAGGATGAAGACGCCGAAACCCTGGCGAAGTTGCTCAAGGGCATCCCCGCTGTCCTGCAGGCTACTGCAGCCGAACACGAAGTCTCAGTAGTGGCACGCGAGGCCGAGGAAGTGCTCGCTCCCGTGATCAGCAAAGCCAACGAGCGCGGCATCAAGATCCACTCGGTGGATATCCGCGAACCGAACCTGGAAGCCGTGTTCCTGCATCTGACGGGAAGAGCATTGAGGGACTAGAGAACAGTCACTGTTCTCCCCTGGAGGCAACCATGCGCAAACTCTTCCTCATTGGTCTCAAAGACCTTAAACTCGTTTTCCGTGACAAGGCCGCGCTGATCTTCATGCTGCTGGCCCCCTTCCTGCTCACCCTTGGCCTGGGATTCGTTACCGGGCAATTCAGCAGTTCCGGCAGCGGCATCAGCAATATCCCGGTCGTACTCGTGGACCAGGATGGCGGCGAACTCGGCACAGCCGTGGTGGAAATGTTCCAATCCGACGATCTCGCGGACCTGGTAACGGCCACTGTGGTCGAAGACCCGGCTGAAGCCTACCAGCAAGTGGACGACGACCTCGTTGCTGCGGCAGTAATCATCCCGGACGGCTTTACTGAAAGCGTTATCCCCGCCGATGGGCAAACCGAGCCCGGGGAAACCGTCCAGCTCGTCATCTACGGCAACCCCACCCGGCCCACATCCGTGGGGGTGATAAAGACCATCCTCGAGGAATTCGTGGCCCGGCTCGAGGTCGGGCGCGTGGGCGGAACGGTGTCCATCACGCAATTGCTCACCAATGGGTTGGTCACGCCCGATCAAGCCATGACCCTCGGCGTCCAGATGGGACAACAGCAGGCCGAAACACTGGCGGAAAGCACTGCCATCACCTTGAACACCAACGTTGCCAGCGATGAAGCCGCCAATTTCAACCCGCTGGCCTACATCGCCCCCGGCATGGCACTCATGTTCCTGATGTACACCGTCAGCAACGGCGGGCGCACCCTGCTGGTGGAACGCAACCAGGGCACGCTCCCCCGTCTGCTCGTCTCACCGACCAATTCGGCCCAGGTACTGGGCGGCAAGATCTTCGGTGTGTACTTGAGCGGCGTGGCCCAGATGTTGATCCTGATCCTGGGCAGTACAGTGCTCTTCCAACTCCAGTGGGGAGACCCTCTGGCCGTTCTGGTTCTGGTTCTGGCGGCAGTTTTCGGAGCCTGCGGGTGGGGCATGCTGATCACATCCATTGCCCAGCGCCCCGGTCAGATCGCCGCCATCGGCTCGGCCATGATGCTCACCTTCGGCATCCTGGGCGGCTCGTTCGTCCAACTCGACATGATGCCGGTCTGGGTACAGTGGTTCAGCAAGATCACACCCAATGCCTGGGGGCTGGATGGCTTTTCCACCCTGGCTCTCGGCGGCGGCCTGGACTTGATCCTGCAACCCATCCTGGCCCTGCTCATCATGGGTGTGGTCTTGTTTGCCATCTCGCTGGTATTCTTCAACCGGCGCGGGATGATCGCAAAATAGGAGGTCAGCATGAAGAAAATCCTTGCCATCACCCTGCGTGATATCCGTATGCGTTTCAACGGCTTTTCGGAATGGTTGTTCTTCCTCATCCTGCCGATCGTCTTTACGCTCGTTCTTTCGGGCGGCACCGGTGCACCAGCCGACTCGCGCGTCAAACTGATCGTCGTCGACCAGGCCCAGACACCGCTTTCTGCAGAACTGATCGCCTCCCTGGAAAACTCGGAAAGCGTGCGCCCCGAACTGATGGAACTCGACAAGGCCAAATACCAATTCGACAGCCGCCGCGCCTCTGCCGTACTCATCATCCCGTCCGAATTCGACCAGGCCGCGCTGGAAAGCGGCGGTCTGACCCTGGAACTGCGCCAACAACCCAACAATCTCAACGCCCTGGTAGCCCAGCGTGCCGTGCAGGCACTCATCAGCCGCGTCGGTCAAGCCGTGGAGATCGCCCGCCAAAGCGTAGCCGAAGCGGAAAAGATCCAGCCCTTCGCATCCGAAGCAGACCGTCAGGCCTACTTCGATGCCGCGCTGGAGGAAGCCCGCACACTCCTGGCGGATGCTCCAGACCGCATCACGGAGAGTCAGGGAGAAACCCCAGACCAGATCCAGTATGACCCGCGTGCCAACTCCTCCGCCGGGCAACTCATCACCTGGGTCTTCATCCCGCTGATCGCCCTCTCCGAACTGTTTGCCATGGAACGGCAGAAAGGCACCCTGCGCCGTATCCTGACCACCCCCACCCGCAAGGGAACGTATATCTTCGGCACCATCTTCGGTCAGGTACTCATTGCCCTGGTACAAATGGCCCTGCTGGTTGGCTTTGGGATCATCGTCATGAACCTTCACTGGGGTCAGAACATCCCCGGCTTGATCATCATGCTGGTGACTTCCGCCCTGGCAGCGGCCGCGTTCGGCACTATGCTGGGCACATTCGTCAAAACCTCGGCACAGGCCCAGGGTCTCAGCATCATGCTCGGCATGGTGATG
>CAZRCR010000314.1:0-3877 GCA_964598615.1 uncultured Anaerolinea sp. | reverse complement strand
AACGACAAACTGCACACCCTGAAATACTTTCCCGTTTCTTCCCCAATGAATTGACTTTTACCTCGCGGCGTGGGGAATTCCGTCCGGTAGTGAGCGTATTCCTTAACATCGCGGGGAATCCCACCCATGCCGAGCTGCAAGAATTTACCAGCCGCTTCCTATCGATCCTGGAGCTTTACGGCGGTTATCTCTGCCGGCTGGATTTTGGTGAAAAAGGCTGCCGGTTATTGCTATTTTGGGGAGCGCCTCATAGCACCGAAAGGGATTTGGAACGTGCCTTAAACTTCATCCTGCTTGCCAAAAACGAATCCCCTTTCCCCATTCGAGCGGGAGTCAGTTATGGCATGGCATATGCAGGATTTGTGGGCGCCGATCTGCTGGAAGAGTACACTTGCTACTCGAGCCGTGTCAATCTGGCGGCCAGATTGATGAGCATTGCCCCATGGGGCGAAATCTGGCTGGGACCGGAATGCGCCCGTCGCGCCTGCCATTTGTTCCATATACAGCCTGCCGGGGAACATGTGCTCAAAGGTTTTTCTCAACCCCAGCCAGCCATGCGCCTTATGGGAATACTTGCCCATCATGAACAACCGTTCCAGGGACAGATGGTTGGCCGGGCGGATACGCTTCTGCATCTGCGAGAGTCCATTCAGCCGATCTTCTCCAATCGCTTTGCCGGGGCTGGCTATTTATACGGAGAAGCGGGGCAGGGAAAAAGTCGACTGGCTTATGAACTCTGCCGTCAACTGGGAAATTCCGTTACCTGGCTCGAAGCCCAGGCTGCCGAGTTGGTACGCACTCCTTTCAACCCATTCATCCAAATTCTCTCACGCTACTTCAATCAGGAATCATCTGCACCCGAGGCCACCCGCCGGGAGGCATTCGAACAGGCCTACCGGTCGCTCCTGCAACGTTTACCGGAAGCGAACAACCTGCGGCCAGAACTTGTCCGCACCCGCTCGATCCTGGCCGCCTTTGTCGGCTTGCAAGAGCAGGAGTCTTTGTGGGAACAGTTGGATGCCAAAGACAGATACGAAAATACTCTCCAGGCCATCCGGACACTGTTCCTGGCTGAAAGCCGCACGCGCCCGCTGGTGCTTTTCCTGGATGACAGTCAATGGCTGGATGATGACTCCCAGAATTTGCTAACCGTTCTCATACGCAATGCGGAAGAATATCCGCTGGTGGTTCTCGCCGCCCTGCGCTATACCGATGATGGGGAACGACCCAATCTCGGCTTGGAAGGAATACCTGCCTTTTCGCTCGACTTGACAGCGCTGGATGCAGAGAATATTCGAGCCATGGCACAAGCCCAATTAGGCGCAGCAGTTTCCGGGTCCGTTTGGGAGCGGCTGGTGGAAAAGACCAGCGGCAACCCATTCTTCGTCGAACAAATGCTGCTCGATCTTCAGGAACGCCAACTTCTCACTTTCACCGGCGAAGCCTGGGATTTCATCCCCGGTCCCATTGCCGAGGTCCCGGATGATATCAATGCCGTGTTGATCGCCCGCATCGACCGGCTCAGCGCCGAAGTTCAGGATGTTGTCAAAACAGCCGCCGTTCTGGGACGCGAGTTCGAAGTGCAGGTTTTGTCGCAAATGCTGGCAAGGTCCGAAATGGGCGATCACCTGGGCGAGCTGGTGCATACAGCAGAAAAGCAGGGCATATGGCTGGCCCAGTTGCAGAAACTCCAGTACATTTTCAAACACGCCCTGCTGCGGGATGCTGCTTATGGAATGCAACTATCCGCCCGCCGTCAGGCTTTGCACGGCCTGGCGCTGGAAGCTCTGGAAAATGTGTATGGGGCGAATCTATCATCCCATTATGCCGATCTGGCTTTCCATGCCCGGTATGCAGCGAATGAAGAACGCCTGCGCAAGTACCTTCGCTTGGCAGGAGAACAAGCCGCCGGCGAATATAAGAATGCCGCCGCGCTGGAATACTTCCGCCAATTGATTCCGCTTCTTTCCGATGGAGTTGACCTGGCAAATGTTCAACTGGAACTTGGCAGCGTACTGGAATTCATGGGGCGCTGGCAGGAAGCCGAGAGCGAGTACACCGCCGTCAGGGAGCACGCCACCCGGACCGGGAACCGGGATGCAGTTGCCCGGAGTCAGAAATCGCTGGGAAATTTGTTCCAAAAATTGGGAGACTTTGCCACTGCGCTGGAATGCCTGGAACAGGCAATCGCCGGATTCCGTGCACAGGGTGATCGGCAGTCTGAAGCCGAAACTTTGGGACTCCAGGGAAACACCTATGGACGCAAAGGCGAGTTCGATGCTTCTCTGCGCTGCCTGAATGAGTGTATCGCTCTCTGGCGGGAACTTGGCAACCAGAACGGAGTCGCGAACGCCCTGCACAATCTTGGCAATGTGGCCTGGAGCCGGGGAGAATACCCGGCAGCCAAATCTCACTATGAGGAAAGTCTGGCCCTGCGTCAGGCAGCAGGAAACAAGTGGGCGGTGGCAACGTCGCTCAACAACCTGGGCAGTCTGGCACTCAACCAGGGCGATTACGGCACAGCCAGGGAACTCTACGAGCAAAGCCTGTCGATCCGGCTGGAACAGGGTGATATGCCGGGGGTGGCTTCGGTGCGCGATAACCTGGGGATCGTGGTCTGGAATCAAGGCGATTTCCGTGCTGCGCAGCAATTGCACGAACAGGCACTGGCATATCGCCGCGAGATCGGTGACCGCCCCGGTATAGCCACCACTCTCTGCAACCTTGGCAATGTTTTCTGGCAAAAGAATGAACCGGAATCTGCCCGCGCCTGCTTCGAGGAAAGCTTGTCGTTGCGGCGCTCCATGGGTAACAAGCGCGGCATTGCCATGGCTCTGGATGCATTGGCCCTCCATCAGGGCATTATTGGAGATATGCCCAACGCGTTGCTGTCCTGCCGTGAAGCATTACAGATCCGACACTCTATTGGCGACCGTCAGGGCTGTGCCTATTCCCTGCTAGTTATGGCAAATCTCGCCGGCCACACGCAGCCGGAACATGCTGCCTGGCTTGCTGCCGCCGCGGCGCATACCTTTGCGGACTTGAACGCCGGGATCCAAAAATATTACCTGCAAGTTCAAGACCAAACGATCTCATCGTGCAGGGCGGCTCTCGGCGAAGATGAATTCCAGCATCAGTGGGAAGCAGGGAATACATCCACTCTGGGGAAAGCCGTGGAATACGCGCTCGAACAGGTCAAGTCCTGAATCTGACCCTGCTATTGAGGAAAAATGACAAAAACGGATGTACTCTAAAGAGCACATCCGTTTTGATTCGATCAGGGGCCGTTTCAAAGCGGCTTCTTGGCCGGGATACCCGGCTTACGTGGATACGTGCGCGGCGTGGCAGCAGACTTATCGACCACCACCAGGTAGCGATCTTCAGCCACACCTGGCAGATTGACCGGGAGCAGTTGCCGCATCTTTCCCCCGAGCAATTTCAACGCGTTCTCAGCCTTATGGACTTCGGCTGGTCCGCTTTGCCCCTTCTGGGCAAGCATCGCCCCACCCACCTGCACCAACGGGAGGAGGAGTTCAGCCAGCACCGGCAGGTTGGCCACCGCCCTTGCCACAGCCCAGTCATAGGCCTCACGGTGCGAAGGGAGTTGGCCCACATCTTCGGCACGCGCGTTGACCACATCTACGCCGTCCAGTTTCAGGGTCTCGACAATGTGGCTGCAAAAGTTGGCCTTCTTGCCAACCGACTCGACCAGCGTCAGGTGCATGGATGGATACAGGATCTTCAGGGCAACGCCAGGGAAACCCGCGCCTGTTCCCACGTCGATCAGACGCCGGGGCGGGGATTCCTTCCAGGCCAGCACACAGGAAAAGGAGTCCAGGAAGTGTTTGGTGCGCACCCCTTCAGCATCACGGATGGC
>CAZRCR010000313.1:0-3887 GCA_964598615.1 uncultured Anaerolinea sp. | reverse complement strand
GCTGGTTGAGTTCGTTCCAGGCGTTTTCACGCCAGCCTTTTGTCCAGTCCATAATTTTTCTCCTCAATGCTCAAACGCGAATTTCGCGTACGTAAGGGTATTCGCGTTAAAACCTTGTCAATCTCAAAACAGCTTCCCCGGATTCATCATCCCATCCGGATCGAACGACTTGCAGGCAGCGCGGATGGCATCCATGCCCAGCGCACCCTTCTCAACAGGCAGGTACGGGGCATGGTCAGTGCCGATGCCGTGCTGGTGCGTGATCGTCCCGCCGAACTTTTGGATGGTCAGGCTGGCGGCGTGTTTCATCGCCTGCCAGCGCGCCATCAATTCGGCCAGGTCCTGCGGGCGGCGGAAAAGGTAAGTGGTGTAGATGCTGGCCCCGTCACGATAGACATGCGACAGGTGGGCGAACACGTGAGCCTTTTCGCCCATGCTCTCCAGAGCCGCAGAGATCGAGGCAGGGATCGCTTTCGATGCTTCCGGGACCTGCGACCAGGGCAGTGCAGTCTCGAGTGTATCCACTGCCACGCCGATGTCCCAGAGCGTGTTGCGCAGGTAGGGCGAGTAGAAGCGCGCCTTCTCCCAGGTGTGACCGACCACCGTCCCGACGAACATGCCGCCATACCTGCGGCAGATGGCTGCCGTGCGGGCACGCGTGCGGGCCACGTGGGAAGCGGAGCCAGTCGCGCCGAAGACAAGCAGACAGCGATCGGACCCGTAGCCGATCAGCGACAGTCCCTTGGTGGCTGCCGGGACCCATGACTTGCCCGACAGGATCAGCGTGGTCTCGGTCTCGACCGGGTTAGATAGGCGCAGCATGGAGACGGGCGTCCGCTCCTGGGCGATGCGGCGGACGGCTTCGGAACCCTGCTCCCAGGTCGGGAAAAAAACGCCATAGAACTCTTCGGCTTCTGGAACCGGGCTGACGCGGACCTTGGCACTGGTGATGACACCCATGCGTCCCTCCGACCCGAGTGCCATCTCACGCACATCGATGCCCGCGGCCGAAGCCGGGACCGGTCGCATTTCCAGCGTGCCGCGCGGGGTTTCCATCCGCCCGCCGGCGAACAACTGCTCGATGCGCCCGTAGTAGTAGGACTGCTGTCCCGATGAACGCGAGGCGATCCAGCCGCCAAGCGTGGAGTATTCATGCGACTGCGGGAAATGGCCGAGGGTATAACCATGCTGGTGCAGGACTCGTTCCAGTTCCGGCCCGGGAACCCCGGCCTCGAAATTGGCAATTCGGCTGGTTTCGTCCAGGTCGAGCAGGCGGGTCATTTTCTCAAGGGACAGGGTCAGCACCGGCACGTCAGACTTGGGCGCATTGATGTGCCCAACCACGCTCGATCCGCCGCCGTAGGGGATGACGATGGCGCCGGCCTTTTTGGCATACGCCATCAGTTCCCGGACTTGTTCTTCACTGGTCGGGTAGGCCACCCCATCCGGGAAGGCAGGGATCTGACCGGAACGCAGCACCACCCAATCCGCCATCGACTGGCCGCGGGCATGGGTCAACCGTTCCATCGGCGATGTGTCCACCAGCGGATGCGCCGGGAGGCGCGAAGCAGGCACAGATTTGAGAACGGCATCGAGACCCGCGTCCGGTGTCGGGTCGAGGGAGCCGAACAGGTTGACGAGGTAGGCCCGGGCCGAATCCGGCACCGGATAGTCCGTATCAACGTTGCCCCATCCATTCCAGCGTTTCATAAGTTCTCCTTTTGCATTTTTATGGCATAAGCCAGGCTCTCTTCCATGACGCGCCGGGTGAGGGATTCGGCGTCACAGTCCGCGCCACGGCGGGCGCAGTCGAGCAGGGATTTATAAAAATTGCGTGAGTGTTGGCGACGTTCCGGAGAAGAAAAATATTGTTCCCCAGACAGCATCGAGATATTCCGGAACCCGTTCAGCAGGAGCCGAAAGACCGGGTTGGTGGCATGATAGGCCAACAAAGCGTGCAAATCCCAATCGGCCCTGGCGAAAACAGACGGAACATCCTCCAGGTTTTCATAATGTTCCAGCAAGGTGATGATCTCACCCGGCGCGGCCTGGACAGCCTGTTTGGCATATGTCGGCGCGATCAGCACGCGCAGGTCCAGCAGGTTGGCAATGAAATCGGGCGACTGGTGGGCAGGTGATTGGGCCAGTACTGATAGGACCGCCAAACTCCCCTCCCGCCAGTAGTCGCGCACACGGGTGGGTTTGCCATGCTGGATGTCCAGCCAGCCATCGCGGGCGAGGCGCTGGAGCGCCTCCCGCAGGGTGGGACGGGTCACGCCAATTTGCTCGGCCAGTTCACGTTCACCCGGCAGGTTACTGTTGACAGGAAAATACCCGGAAAGGATCGCCTCCAGCAGACGATTCTCGGCCAATTCAGCGGGTTTTGGGGCAGGTTGCCAATCCATAAGTTCTCCTAACTGGTAAGTGGTCAGACCAGTTAGAGTATAGCATTTTGAAAACGTCAGAGTCTAGTGACATTTGTCAGAATCTCTGAAATGACAAATAGGGTTGCAGGTTATAATCAAGATACAGGGATATAAAAATGAGTGTCCAACTGCCTCCCTCCTTTTCCTTCTCTCAATCCTCGCTCCAGGACTACGCTGACTGCCCGCGTCGCTTTCAACTACGTTACATCGATCGGCTGACCTATCCCGCCGTGGAGACGGAACCGGCGCTCGAAAATGAGCGCAAACAACAGGAGGGTCAGCTCTTCCATCGCCTTGTGCAACAGCACATCATTGGCCTGCCCGCCGATAAACTGGCTTCGCTGGCATCGACCTCCGATCTGCGGCGATGGTGGGATAACTACCTCAGTCATCCTGTTTCTCTTTCTGGTTATGCGCAATACACCGAACTGACGCTCTCCGCGCCGCTGGGCGATTTCCGCCTGCTGGCGAAATATGACCTGGTGGTGGTCAAACCCGGCAGCGAGGCACACATCTACGACTGGAAGACCTACGCCAAGCGTCCGCGCGACGAGCGCATGTCCGCCCGCTGGCAGACGCGCGTCTACAAGGCTTTGCTGGTACAGGCAGGCGCGCACCTGAATGGCGGCACACCGCTGACCCCGGAACAGGTCAGCATGACTTACTGGTATGCCGATTACCCCACCGAACCGGCGCATTTCCCCTATTCGACCGTCCAGTTCAAACGTGACTGGGACGCGTTGGCGAAGTTGGCCGGTGAGATCGCCGCCACAACCGAATTCACAAAAACGGACGAGGAACAGAAATGCGCCTACTGCGTCTATCGCTCTTATTGCGAACGCGGCGCGGTTGCCGGATCCGCGGACGAACTGGAAACCGAATTGGCCGAGCCGGAGATCCACCTGGAACAGATCCAGGAAATCGCATTTTGAACAGGCTTAACGAGTAAATTCGCGCACTTCGCATTGAAAACGATTTACAGGTTTGCAAATGAACTGGAAAGACGCCCCCACCCCATCCGCTCCTCTTCTCCCCGGCTTGCACCCGCTTGTGGCACAGACCCTTGTCCGCCGCGGGATGACCAGCCTCGAGTCCGCCCGGGCGTTCCTGGACCCCGAAGCGTACACTCCTGCATCGGCCTTCGATCTACCCGGGATGGAGGCCGCCGCCGCGCGGGTCCAGAAAGCCATCCGGGAGCGGGAACACATCTGTGTCTGGGGCGACTTCGACGTGGATGGGCAGACGTCCACCACATTGCTCGTCCAGGCGCTGACCACCTTGGGGGCAGACGTCACCTGCCACATCCCGGTCCGGGAGCGGGAAAGCCACGGGGTCAACCTGCCGCGGTTGAAAGAGATCATCGATGCGGGGGCACAACTTGTACTGACCTGCGACACGGGGATCACTGCCCGGGAGGCCGCCGAATATGCCCGTTCGCGCAACGTGGATATGGTCATCACC
>CAZRCR010000312.1:0-3888 GCA_964598615.1 uncultured Anaerolinea sp. | reverse complement strand
GCGCAAGCCCTGCTCGGCACGGCGCTCAACATCAAGCCGTTGCTGGAGATGCGCGACGGACGCATCGAATCAGTGGAGAAGATCCGCACAAAGGCCAAGGCAATCGACCGCCTGATGGACCTCGTCGAGGAACGCGTGGCTGGCCGGACCCCGGTCCGGGTGGCCACGGTCCATGCTGACGCGGATGACGAGGCCGCCGCGCTGCTCGAAACCGCCCGCACCCGCCTGAACCCGGTCGAGTCAGTCTCCTGCCCACTCAGTCCGGTCATCGGCACCCACGCCGGACCGGGAACGGTCGCTCTGGCGTACATGGCCGGAGAATAGTTGCAGAAAGGGCGCAACGAACCCTACTTTTCGGGTTTTAATTCTCACAATATCCACTCCAAACGCCAAAGGAGACCCTATGTCTAAAGTTGCACTGGTTACCGATAGCACCGCCTACCTGCCCGAAGAGCTCATCAAGAAATTCAACATTACCGTCACTCCACAGGTGCTGATCTGGGGAGAAGAAACTTTTCACGATGGTATCGACATCCTGCCCGACGAGTTCTATAAAAAACTGGAACACGCCAAGGTTATGCCCACCACATCCCAGGTTGCCATTATCACCATGAAAGAAGCTTTCGAGAAACTGCTTGACAGCGGGTACGATGTGCTTGGTATCTTCCTTTCCTCGAAACTCTCCGGCACCATCTCTTCTGCCGTGCAGGCGCGCGAAATGCTGCCGAAAGCGGCCGGAAAGATCGCCATCGTTGACTCGCAATCCACGGCAATGTCGATGGGTTTCCAGGTACTGCAGGTAGCCCGCGCCGCCCAGGCCGGAGAATCCATCTCGGACTGCGAAGAACTGGCTCGCGAAGCGCGCCGTCACACCGGCGTCTATTTCGTGGTGGATACGCTCGAATTCCTGCGCCGCGGCGGTCGGATCGGCGGGGCGCAGGCCCTGCTCGGTTCGGCGCTCAACATCAAGCCGGTACTGACCCTGCACGAGGGCGCCATTGAATCAGCAGATAAAGTGCGCACCAAGAGCAAAGCCATCGACCGCATGATCGACCTGATCGAACAGGAAGTAGCCGGTCGGACCCCGGTGCGGCTGGCCACGCTGCACGCCAATGCCGAAGCGGATGCCCAGTCTGCTCTCGAGGCAGCCACGGCGCGTCTGAACCCGGTCGAGAAGGTGCTGGCATCCGTCAGCCCGGTGATCGGCACGCACACCGGTCCCGGTACGGTTGGACTGGCTTACATGGCCGGTATGTAAGAAGTTACAGTGTGGAACACAAGGTCCGGGCGATACCCGGACCTTCTTGTTTCCCGATTTGACAAAAGGGATTAATCCTGATAGGATGGGTCGAATTTACCAATCGAGGACCCTATGACAGATACCGTTCAAACCGCAACCGTCAGTATGACCCCCGCCGCCGCGGAAGTAGTCCGTGGCCTGCTCCAGGAACGCAACCTAGATGCCAGCTATGCCCTGCGCGTTTTCATCGCCGGCCGAACCTGCTCCGGCTACCAGTATGGCATGGCACTCGACAACAATCCCCGCGAAACCGACACAGCCTTCGAATGTGAAGGGCTGAAGCTGCTGATCGATGAACAGTCGATGGCTTATATGGCCGGATCTGTGGTGGATTACGTGGACGATGAGCGCGGCAAAGGTTTCCTGGTGGAAAACCCGAACGTGGCATCCTCCTGCTCCTGCGGTTCCGGAGGCTGCGGCAGCGACGGGTGCGACAGCGGAAGTTGTGGCTAGCCTGTAAAAACTAAAAAAGGCCGGGACTCTCGTCCCGGCCTTTTGCGTTCGCGGACCTGTCACCTGTTGCGCAGGAAGGAGATCAACGCCCCCAGGATGCCGATGATCGCCAAACCGACAATGAGAAAACCCGCCGGAACACGGGAACTGGTGCCGGATGCATTCTCGAAGGTCGGGTACTCCAGCGGAGCCGGAGCAGTGAACGTGGGCATCCGGGTGGGGGTCAACTGGATGCCAAACTGGGCCACCATGGTCGGATCGAGCGTGGCCGTGGTGCGCGGTGTGGCCGTAGGCGGAGGTTCGACAATAGGCAAATAACCGGGCGAGAGCGACACAAGCGGGGCATACACCCAGCCCACGCCGCCGGGGACTCCGAGATACACGATCTGGATCCACTCCTGACCGGGAGAACGGCCGATGGCTGGAGCCGTTTCGCCCGACATGAGCCAGCCAATAGCGATGGGGTAGTCATACGAGCTCGGCCCGGAACGGACATTGGCCCCATCCGGATCGGTGACGGTGATGAACGGGCCGGCAGGCGTCCCGGTCACGGTGGCGATCGAACCCGTCGGCTGCTGCGCCCGGACAGAGGTCCGGGGAGCGCCGAAGGCCAGGATGGTCAAAAGGCCGATCGCAAGAATCGTCCAAAAAGCAGGTTTAATCCATTTCCTCATAGTTCGCAACTTGTGGGGATTGTATAGCGTAAATCGTAGTGAAAACTTGCCCGGTACACTAAAACGATTATAATCGAAAACCTATGGACAAACGCGTATTCCACGGAAACATCACCCCCACCGACGTCGCCCATGCACTGATGGCGGAGTTCAATCAAGGCAACCTGCAAACTCAGTTGCTTGGTCAGAGCGACAACCTGACCGTGCAGATCGCCTCGTCTCAGTGGGCGCGATCCGGCGGGCGGACAGCCATCTCCATCAACATCCAGAAACACGAAGATGGCGTGGTCGTTCAGGTCGGCGAACAGCAGTGGCTGGGAGTAGCCGCCAGCCTCGGCCAGACAGCGCTTGCCGCCCTGTTGAACCCGATGAACCTGCTCAACCGCCTGGATGACATCGCACAGGATGTTTCGAACCTGCAAATCACGGATAAGGTCTGGCAGGTGGTGGCAACGGTGGTACGCAACAAAGGCGCCAGCCAGGAGATCTCCGAGCGGCTTTCCCGCCTGGCCTGCGAGTTCTGCGGGGCGGCCAATCCTGTGGGCGAGGCCAGTTGTGTGGCCTGCGGCGCTCCGCTTGGCAAGGCCCAGCCCAAAGCCTGCAAAGCCTGCGGATACGTGCTCAAGGGCGAAGAAAAGTTCTGCCCCAATTGCGGTCAAACCGTCTAAAGATTCCAGCATCAAGTAACCCGGCCGGTTGGCCGGGTTTTCTTTTGGAGCGCTTGTACAGACTTGCAGATTTCCCATCTCGCCTCTATAATTACTTTTGATATGCCAACCCTAGACGAACTCGAAGCCCGCTTGCAAGCCCTGCTCGAAGTCCAGCTGCTGGAAAAACTTCCCGGCCATACCGCCGAGGATAAAGTGGCCCAACAACTGGCAGCCGCCATGCATGGCAACCTGAAAGAAGATGCAGGGACGACATTAGCCCCCAATGTGTATGTGATCGTGGCCGCACCCGCCACATTGGCGCGCTGGCACAGCGAACCGAAACTGCTCGAAGAACTGGCAGCGGCCTTACTGACGACCGCCACCGAGGCAGGCTTCAAGTTCCTGACCAACCCCATCGTAACAACCACGGCCGACCCGGCCATGAAAGCGAACGAGACCCGCATTCTGGCCTCGTTCAGCGCCGAGACCGTCTCTGAGACCAAAGGAATGCCGGTGGAAATTCCCAGCGAAGCGCCGACGGAAGTCATCCCGCCGAATGCATTTCTCATCCTCGGCGGGACGCAGATCATTCCGCTCAACAAGTCCGTCATCAACATCGGGCGGCGGCTGGACAATCAAGTCGTCATCGACGACCCGCGCGTTTCGCGCGCCCACGCCCAGTTGCGTATCGTCCGCAACCGCTTTGTGCTCTTTGACCTGAATTCCACCGGCGGGACATTCGTCAACAATCAGCGTACCAGCCAATCGGTGCTCTATCCCGGCGATGTCATCTCCCTGGCAGGGGTGACCT
>CAZRCR010000311.1:0-3888 GCA_964598615.1 uncultured Anaerolinea sp. | reverse complement strand
CCCCAATACTATCACGCCGCAAGCGGCGGGGTATGTATCCCCGAATGGAATCAAAGCGATAACACGAGGCCGCGTTTTTCCATCCAGAAAGCGATTCCCGTCAGCGCGCCGATCAGTGCAGCGCTCTCCACCAGCACCAGCCAGAGCGGGGCATATTCCTGCAAGACCGGCACATCCGGCAGGTAGACGATCCCGATCAACAAGTAATGGCAGACGTACAACGCCAGCGGGTTGCGCCCCCAGGCTGAAAGGAAACGTCCGCGGACCTTGAACCGGTCCGCAGCCCAGTGGAAGACGAGGAACAGCAGGGCGCTGACGCCCAGGCTGATGAGCACGTACGAAGCCGAGACCCGGTTCTTGCTGACCGGCACGAGCAGTGCCAGCGTCGCCCCAATCGCCAGCGTCCCCAGCCCCGCCCAGCCGAACCATTTTCGTCCCTGCGCTGCATCGTGGAACAGGTCCGCCAGGGCAGTGGACAGAATCAGCATCGCCGTCCACGAAAGCGCGCCGAACAGTCCACCGTGCGGAGAGTAAAGCACATAATAGAGCATGGACCGGTCGAGGAAGAACTGGTAAACGGCCAAAATCCCCAGCCCGGCAACGGCACGCCACAACGCGGGCAAGCGGATGACCGCCAGCGTCAGCAAACCGGCCACGCCGATGGCCTGCAACACGCCCCAATCCATCACAGCGGAGTGCTCGCCGGTCACCAGGGCCTCGCCAGCAGAGATGAACGCCCCCAGGCCGATCAACGCCAGGTAGCGGATGGCGAAATGCCCGTAAACTTTCGCAGCCGGTTGGAGGTCCGATCTGTGCCGAAAAGATAGGGAATAGGTCAGGCCAATGGCGAAGATGAAGAACGGGGCGATCAGGTCGATCACCGTCAGCCCAATATCGTCCGCATGTTTGAGCCAGGCAGGCACGAGCCGCACCCCGGCAAGGTAGTTGGCCAGCACCATCGTCAGGATGGCAAAGCCACGGAACTGGTCGATGGCGGGAATGCGGTTGGTTTGCATAAGGAAATTATACGCCGCGTTGGTATAATCGGGCCGATGAATGCTGGCTCTCTCCCATCGTACGAGAAGTGCAGCACCGCAACTGCGGGGGGATTTTCGTCCGTCCATTCTCTCACACTGAAAGGGAATCATCATGAAAACCGTCTTTGAAGTCCTGAGCAAAGAGGAAGTCGAACGCATCCACGCCGCATCGATGGAAGTACTGGAAACCGTGGGCATCAAGGTCGACTACGCCGTGGCGCGCGACCTGTTCCGTCAGGCCGGAGCGCAGGTGGACGATGAAGCCCAGTCCGTGCGCATCCCCGAAAAACTCGTCCGCTGGGCCATCGACCAGGCTCCCAAGCAGTTCAAGCTCTACGGTTCGGACGGTGCCCTGGAAATGCAGATCGGCGGTGACGCCGTCCAGTTCGCCGCGCTGGGTACGCCCACGGCCTCCCTGGACCTGGAAACCGGGGAACACCGCCCGAGCACGATGGCCGACCTGTTGAACCATATCAAACTGATCGACGGCTGCGAGCACATCCACTGCTCCCAGATGGATGTCTGGCCGAACGATGTTCCGATGACCACCATCCACAGCGAGGCGATCAACGCCTGGGCACACAACAGCCGCAAGTCGTTTGGGCTGGGTTGTTACGGCTTCCAGCCCACGCTGGATATGATGAAAATGACCGCCATCGCCGTGGGCGGCAAGGAAGAACTCAAGAAACGCCCGCGCTTCTTTGGCATCTGCTCCACCGTCAGCCCGCTCTCCATGACCCAGATCCAGGTGGAAGGATTGCTGATCTGCGCCGACTACGGTCAGCCGGTCACCTGCGCCCCAGAAGGCATCGCCGGGACGACCGCCCCCGTGACCCTGGCCGGGCTGCTCATCCAGGAGAACGCCAACATCCTGGCACACATTACCCTGAGCCAGATCTTCCGCCCCGGCGCACCGGTGCTCTACGGGACCGTGTCCACGATCGCCAACCTGCGGCTGGGGACCGTGGCCCTGGGTGCGGTGGAGACGGGTCTCATCACCGCCGCCTCCGCACAACTGGCACATTATTACGGCATCCCGATCCGGTCAGTCGGCGGCACCACCGAAGCCAAGACCGCCGACCTGCAGGCCGGGGCTGAACGCATGTCCACGCTGCTGCCGGCCGTGCTCTCCGGCGTGAACTACATCACCTGCGCCGGGACGCTGGACAGTTCCATGCTGGAATATGACGCCATGCTGGTCATGGACGACGAACTGGCCGGGATGGCGCTGCGCGTCAAACGCGGCATCGATGTGGACGAGACCACAATGGCAATGGACGTCATCCGCAAGGTGAACTTCACCAGCAATTACATTACTGAAAAACATACCATGCAGAACTTCCGCAAGGAGCACTACCTGCCCAGGTTCATGGTCCGCCAGCCGTACGAATCATGGGCTGCCGAAGGCGCGAAAAGCGCCATGGATATCGCCCGCGAGAAAGCCAAAGAGATCCTCGCCAGGCACCAGCCGCGCCTCCTCGACCCGGCCATTGAAGCGGAACTCGAGTCCTACCGCAAGATGGTGTCCGAGCGCCCGATGGAAGACCTCTACAAGTTCGAGGTCCCGGAAGCACAGGATTTCAACAATCTGTAATCTCAAAAGCATAACGTTGGTCGAGTAGGGATGGGTGCTCTTCCCATCCCGTATCGAGACCAACAAATGTGGTCTCGATACACCCTTCGCAAAAAACGCTCAGGGCTACTCGACCACCGTATCGTTATGAAAACCGCCCAAGGAGCACTCCATGAACAAACTCACCACCCGCGCAAAAATGCTCTTCAGCACCGGCGACCTGAGCACCAGCATCCCGCTCGCCATCCTGATGTTCTACCAGCTCTACTTCATGACCGACGTAGCCGGTCTGCGCCCCGACCTGGCCGGTTGGGCCGTGGGCCTGGGCAAGATCTGGGACGCGGTCAACGACCCGCTCATCGGTCTCATCTCGGACCGCATCCGCACCCGCTGGGGCCGCCGGCGCGGCATGCTGCTCTTCTTCGCCGTCCCGCTCGGGCTGACGTTCATGCTCATGTGGATCGTCCCGCCGTTCGGCGCGCTGGGACTGACCATCTACTACACCCTGACCTTCATCCTGTTCGACACCATCTTCACCATCATCCACGTCAGCTTCAACGCCCTGACCCCCGAGATGACCGACGACTACGACGAACGCTCCACGCTGAACGGGTACCGCTCCGCCTTCGGCATCGGCGGCACGATCGGGACCATCATCCTGGCGACCGTCCTGGGCTGGTACATAGACGACAAGCGCTTGCTCTTCACCATCCTCAGCGTCGGCATGGGACTGGTCTGCATCGTCCCGCCGCTGATCGTTTTCCGGGTTACGCGCGGCAAAGACCCGGTCGAACAGCCCGAGCCGATGTCCATGTGGAAAGCGCTCAAGACCACTCTCAGCAATAAACCCTTCTGGTCGATCATGGGACTGTACCTGCTCAGTTGGGGCACGGCCAGCATCCTTTCGGCGGTGCTCATCTACTACGCCAACTACTACCTGAAAGTGCCCGACCAGGCCAACTACTTCATCCTGGGCGCGGAAGGTGCGGCGATCCTGTTCATCCCGCTGGTGGTCTGGCTGTGCCGAAAACTGGACAAGCGCCGGGCCTTCATCCTGGGCAGTTTGTCCTGGGCGGTGATGCTGTTCGGGTTGGCCGTCCTGCCCGCAGACCAGATCGCGCTGGCCTACGTGCTGGCGATCCTTTCGGGCTTCGGCATTGCCACCGCTTACATCGTCCCGTGGGCAATGGTGCCGGACATCATCGAATTCGACCAGGCTGAGACCGGCGAACGACGCGAAGGCTCGTACTACGCTTTCTTCTCTTTCTTCCAGAAAGC
>CAZRCR010000310.1:0-3890 GCA_964598615.1 uncultured Anaerolinea sp. | reverse complement strand
GCTCCACCTTCCATGCCTTCCCCGTGGCGTTCCCCGCCCCGGCCCATGCCCTCCTGGAATTCGCCAGGAGTGAAGCCGCCGGCATCGGGGATTTGGCGTCCTGATTCGCCCAGCGAACTTCCTTCCGGGAAGCCAGCGCTGGAAACGGTTCCGCTATTGAGCAAGAGGTACGCCGCACCGCCGATCAGGGCTGCTACGATCAGGATGAGCAGGATTCGTAAAATAGTTTTCATGCCTGCACCTCGCTCTGCTGCGGTTCTGCTGTTTTCTTTGTGCGCGGCTTGAAAATACATCGTTTGAAGACTCCCACAACCCAATCCCAGTTCAATGCCGTATGCAAGGCCAGGATGAAAACGGAAAGGTCAGCACTCAAGCTGTGCCACTGACGCCAGGCGAATCCTTCCGGCAGTTGAATCCCGAATGTGGGGAGTACCACTTCGGAAATCATGATACCGGTCAACATGACCACCACGCCGTCAATAAAGAACAACCAATTCAGGATATAGTTGAGTCTTGCCTTGAAGGTCATCTTTTTGAAGAATTTCCGGGTAATGCCCACAATCCAATTCCAGTTGAGCAACAAGTGCAGCACAATGGCGGCAGTCCCGGCAATCGTCAACCACTCATGAATGGCAATGCCCGTCGAACGAGGATCAAGCGCCAGCAGGAATCCGATGAAGGCACACACATCCAAAACCAGCTTTATGATGTTCGTTCGAAAACCATTTTCTTTTTTCATAATTCACCTCATTGGATAAACATTCTACCCATGGAGCGAACATTTTTGTTGGTCAGGTTGTGTGGAAATCTTGAAGATTTTGTAAAAAGGCCTGGAATCAAAAGGGCGGACGAGATTCGTCCGCCCGATCAGGTAGTGCATGGGAAAATTACTTCAGGATGACATACAAGGCATAGATGACACCGCCGATGCCAAAGAGCAAGATCCACAACGCCAGGGTAATCCAGAAATTCTTGTCAATTTTGTTCTCATGCAGGTAAACGGCCAGGGGTGGAATGAAAAGTGCGATGATGATTTTCACAACTTTGTTATCCATATTTTTCTCCTTGTGCTAATAGAAAGAAGGGAAACCCCTTACCCGATTTATTATACGATAATTATCTGAATTTTGGACAAAAAACCGGCCTGCTTTTGGCGCAGGCCGGTCAACCGCTTTACTTCTCGGGCATTCCGTTCATCACCCAAAGCGTAAGCATGTCGATGTATTTCTGGTCGAGCTTCTTGTTGGGCGGCATGGCCCGGATGACATTGCCTTCCGCATCGGTGAACTCATTCCCATTGACAAGTGTCAGCAACAGGCTGGCTGCATCGCCAGAAGTGACAACCGGGGCATTATCGCCCGTCGCGAGGATTTCAGCATAGGTGGTCATCAGGTAGTTATTGTTAACCTTGCCAGCCTTATGACAGGAAACGCAATAGCGCTGGGCCAACGCCGAGATGTGAACCTCATAGGTCGGGATCTCGCCTTCAGCCAACTCAGGGATGGAGGAAAGCTGAACATCCGCAGGCAGTTCCGCGCGGTCATCCCACGAGTATCGCATATAGGTCACGACATAATCGATCTGGCTCGGGGAAAGTTCGCCACCGTACGTTTTGCCGAATGGCGGCATACCCAGGTCCTGCTGGCCATAGGAGATGATATTCGCCAGAGTCTCGTCGGTGAAGGTGTACATCACATCGCTGCTGTTGATGGGACTGACAGTCGTACCATCCAATCCTTCCACACCTTCAATGACCGTGATCTTGCCATCCTCACCGTGACATTCGGTGCAGTAGGAGAAGTACAGGTCCTGCCCCAGAAACATCTTCTCGCCGACCGTACTGGCAACCTCGACTTCGGTTGTTTCCGCTGGCGGGGCCAGAATGAGGACGGCAGCTGCCAATCCAAGCATGGCAACCGATGAGACAATCGCAGTCCAGATCTGGGCCTTGCGGGCACTGGTCCCTTCGGATTTGCGTGCCAGGAGTGACAGGCTGACCAGGATCACGTAGGCCAGCGCCGGCACGATCAGCCCGGAGAAGAACTGCAGCCAGGTGGACAGAGTCATATTGCCGTTGGCATCGAACTCGGTCGGAATATTGGCGATCATGGTCAATGCCACTACGCTGACAACGAACACGCCCATCACAGTCAACGCCAGAGTGCGACGGGTGTAGTAGCGATAGGGGTTCTTGTCCGTCAACGGCAAGACAAAGAGGATCAGGAGTGCCGCCGCCGGAATCAGGGCAGTGGCGATCCATTCGATCTTGCCAATAACGGGGATCTGTCCATACAGCGCCAGGAATTTGAACAGGAACAGGAAGTACCATTCCGGCTTGGGAACATAGGCCGAATCGCTTGGGTCTGCTTTTGGCTCACCGGGGACACCGATAAAAGCAGCCAGCAGGATCAGCACGATGAAAATGCCAAAGGAGACTATCAAGTCCTTATAGATGCTATCCGGCCAGAAGCGTTCGCCTTTTTGCAGGGCGCGCTGGTATTTTTCGTGGATGGATTTCTTTTGCTCTTCTTTCATCGCAGCGCTCCTTTAGTCTTCCTTGTCCGGGAAAGCCGACTCGCCGTGCTTGATGATGAGGAACAGGTGCACGCCAATGAGGGCAGCCAGCATGGCCGGCAGGATCCAGATGTGGGCTGAGAAGAACCGGCTCAAGGTCAACGCACTGAGGTCCGGGCCGCCGCGCAGGGCTTTGAGAATGAATTCTCCCAACCACGGCACGGACCCGGCAATAGCCGTCCCTACAGTGGTAGCCCAGTAGGCTTTCTGGTTCCAGGGCAGGAGGTAACCGGTGAAGCCCATGCCAAGGGTGACAAGCAGGAGACCCACACCCACCAGCCAGGTCAGTTCACGCGGGTATTTGTACGAAGCGGTCACGAAGACGCGCAGCATGTGGATGAAGACCACCATGACCATCAGGCTGGCGCCCCAGTGGTGGATGCCGCGGATCAACCAGCCATAGGCGACCTCGTTCATGATGTACTGGATCGAGTCGTAGGCATGGTCTGGGGAGGGAGTGTAGTAGATGGTCAGGAAGATGCCCGTGGCACCCTGGAGCAGGAACAGGAACAGGCTGGCAGAGCCAAGCGTATTCCACCAGTTTCCCTTGGGTTCGGGGCGGTCGAGGGTGGCTTTATAGAGGTCGTTCAAACCAAGACGTTCATCAAGCCAGGTGAAAAGGTTTTGCCAGAATTTTTTCCACATAGCGGCTAGCCTTCCGTGAAGAGGATCGAGAGGACGCCATCTTCCACCTTGAGCGTATCCCCCTCGTATTTATCGAGCGGACGGGGCGGCGGACCAGCAAGTACATCACCTTCCAGGCCAAAGGCCGCATCATGGCAGGGACAGACATAGGCCTGTTTGTCTTCTTTCCAATTCACACGGCAGCCAAGGTGCGTGCAGCGGTTGGAAATGACAACGACTTCGGTCTCGGATTTGCGCAGAACGAACACGCCGTAACTGTTGGATGTCTTTTCCCAGCCGTTGACCTTCGTCCGGATGAACGTGATCAGGGTTGGGGTCCCGATAGTGAAGTTCTCCAGCGGACCCAGCGGCACCCAGGCATCCTTGCCGCTGGCATTCAGGGCCGGGTCGATCAAGTACACGACCGCCGGGATGCCGAATGCCGCGCCGATGACACCACCCACTGTCGCGGTTGCCACTTTGATGAAATCGCGGCGGCTGATGTGATGGGAATTGGCCATGCAAACCTCCTCACCCAAAGATAAATTGCAAAAACTCGGGGTAGCACAGTCCCGTGCAGTACGATTATAAAGACGAAAGCAGTTCCCCCATGAGGAAGTCTGGAATGAATAATCCATGAGTATTGTCACTTTTATGGAAAGAAACGAGGATGGGATAATTAGCCATGTCCC
>CAZRCR010000309.1:0-3894 GCA_964598615.1 uncultured Anaerolinea sp. | reverse complement strand
GCCTCACCCAACGGAATCTCCTCTGGCTCACGATTCAGAAACGTGAACACCTTTTTCAGGCCTCGGAAAGGGAGCGTAACCAGCCACCACAGGGCGCGAAACGGGAACGTAACCACGCGCCAAAGGGTTCGAAAGAAATTCCGCATAACCTATTCGCCTGTTTTTTCTTCGGATTGAGGAGATGGGACGGGTGGTGCGGGAGGAGTGGCAGGCGGCCGGAGGTCCGAAACCGGGTCCAAGGTCCCAACCGCTTTTTCCAAGTCCTTTTTGACCGCAGTGAGAGCCTGGCCCGTTGTCCTTTGCAACTCATCTGCACCCGCTTCGCGCATTAAACGCTGAGGCAGGTTGTTAAACTCGCGGCGGGTTTTATTGAACAATTGCCAGAAATCAGAGTGAACAATCTTGTTCAGGGTGCTCCCCAGCATTCGCGCAGTTTTCTGCAGATCCTTCGGCCCAAAAACGATCAGGGCAAGGAGCAGGATGAGTACAAGTTCGAGAGGTCCAATACCAAATATGTTCATCGCGTTATATTAAATCGCATCACAGAGAATTTTCGTGGGGCTTATTATAAGCCTAATTTGCAAAGCACCAGCCTTCGGCTATAATGCACACAACTTTTTTACAGGAGAAGCAAATGCCCAAGCCAAAAGTGTTTGCTACACGGACCATCCGGGAAGGGGGCCTCAATCTCTTACGGGATTTTTGCGAACTGGACCTGTGGACGGACGAGCTGCCTCCCGATCAGCCCACACTATTGCAAAAAGTACGCGGCGTTGATGGGCTTCTGTGCTTGCTATCCGACAGAATCGACAAGAACGTACTGGATGCGGCCGGCTCTTCCCTGAAAGTGATCAGTAACCATGCCGTGGGCTACGATAACATTGATATTGCCGCCGCCACTGCACGCGGGATTCTGGTAGGCAATACTCCCGGCATTCTCACCGATGCTACCGCCGACTTTGCGTTTGCTCTGATGATGGCTGCCGGGCGGCGCGTGGTGGAGGCCGAACGCTACGCCCGCCAGGGCAAATGGAAAACCTGGGGGCCGTCCATCCTGCTCGGTGCGGACTTCGCCGGAGCTACACTCGGACTGGTGGGATTCGGCCGCATTGGACAAGCCATGGCAAAACGTGCCGCCGGATTTGGAATGCGAATTCTCTACACGGACCCGCAACCGGTCGTGCCCGCCGAGGGAGTCATTGCCACCCGCGTCGATCTGGATACACTCCTGGCCGAATCGGACTTCGTGTCCCTGCATACCCCGCTCACCCCGGGAACGCGCCATCTCATCAACGCCGAAACATTGGAAAAAATGAAACCCTCCGCGGTAATTGTCAATACTTCCCGCGGGGCCGTACTGGACCAGGATGCGCTTTATGCCGCCCTAAAGGAAAACCGTCTCTTCGCTGCTGCCCTGGATGTGACCGAGCCAGAACCCCTTCCGCCCGGCCACCCGCTATTTACGCTGGAAAATTGCATTATCGCTCCGCATATTGCCAGCGCCAGCTTCCAATCACGCGACAAAATGGCCGTTTTATCCGCCGAAAACCTGATCGCCGGTCTCAAAGGTGAACCCCTGCCCCATTGTGTAAACCCGGAAGTTTACAAAAAATAGGATGCCAAACAAAGACAAAAAAGCGCACCAGCCGGTGCGCTTTTTCTATATTCATTCTCTATTCTTTTGTTTCTGCAGGCTTCTCAGGTTTGGCGGGAGCCGGAGATACTTCCTTGTTCTCACTGCTTTCCGACTTCTCTTCCGCTTTTTTATGCGACTGACCCGAGGGAGAGTGATGGTCGGTGGCATAAAAGCCAGAGCCTTTGAACACAATACCAACCGGTTGATAAACCTTCTTCAGCGCTTTTTTGCCACACTCCGGGCAGCGCACCAGCGGTTCGTCAGAGAACGATTGTGTTTTATCGAACTGAACACCGCATTCCGAGCAGCGGTAGGTATAAACGGGCATCTTGCTCTTTTCCTTTACTAAGCGAACGGGTTAACGGCGGGTCATTATAGCGCAGTCATAAGGGCATGGCAAGGGGAGGATTTCCCCCCGGAACGCATCCGGTTTATATAGTAAAATTTCCCAAACTGGAAGGAAAAAAACAATGAACAAATCATCTTCTGCACTCCCTATCATCCTCGTCGTGATTCTCGTCTTATGCTGCTGCCTGATTGCCATTCTGGCAGGAGGCTACTATGTTCTGCAAAACGCCGAGAATCTCATTTCCACTCTCCAACCCGATTTTCCAATTTTTACAGATGGTTCCACACCAACTCCTTTCTAGTTGACCCGTCAGCCTGTTGACCAGATCCCGACAGATACGCTGCAACTTCTGGAGAACACGGTTGTCTCCGAACGGGATTATGCCGATCTGTCCTGCCGACTGAATGGTGTCTGCAACGTAGCTGAAACCCTGGACCCGCCCGCCGTTCCGTACAAAGTGGGCGACGAACAATCTTTCTGGGTACACAACGAGGATACATCCTCTTATTTCGAGCGGGCCGCCACACTGCGTTATATCACTCCGCACAGCTATTTCTGGGTGGAGAATGGCATTAACTATAACGAAGAAGATCTGAAGAACCTGGCGGAAGCGTTCGAGAACGAGATCTATCCCACTGATCGTGAATTCTTCGGCTCCGAATGGACGCCGGGAATCGATGGCGACCCACACATCTACATCATTTATACCAGCGGAATGGGAAGCAATGTGGCAGGATATTTCTATTCCCCCGATGAATACAACCCGCTTATTCGCGAGAACTCCAATGCCCACGAAGCTTTCTACATTGCTTCCAGCCAATCCCTCGCAGACGATTATACCTATGGTGCGCTGGCACACGAATTCCAGCACATGATCCACTGGTACCAGGATGTGAATGAAGGCTCCTTCTTGAACGAAGGCTTTTCAGAACTCGCCACTTTCCTTAACGGATATGATACAGGCGGCTTCGACTGGTACTACCTGACCGCCCCCGACATCAACCTGACCGATTGGACGGGCAGCACAGGCGACAATTCCGCCCACTACGGAGCCAACTTCATTTTCGTCACGTATTTCCTTGACCGGTTTGGCGAAGAGGCCACTCAGGCTCTCGTCCATGACCAGCAGAATGACCTGGAAAGCGTGGATAATGTTCTGTCCCAGTTGGGAATCACTGACGGCTTGACCGGCCAACCCATCACTGCCGATGATTTCTTCCTGGATTGGACGATTGCCAACTATGTCCAGGATAATTCTGTAGCTGATGGTCGCTACAACTACGATATCTATCCTGATGCATACCAGGCCTATGATACCGAAGTGCTCTCGGCCTGCCCACAGGACCGCATCAGTCGAACCGTCAACCAATACGGTGTGGACTATATCCGCATCAGTTGCACCGGCGACTATACCATCCATTTCGAAGGCGCAACATCAGTGGATATGCTCCCCACTGACATGCACTCTGGCTCATATGCCTTCTGGTCATTCAAGGGGCACGAGTCCATCATGAGTCTGAGCCAGCAATTCGACTTCACCAGCGTCTCCGGTCCCATCGACATGACCTATTGGACGTGGTACGACATCGAAGAAGATTACGATTATGTGTATGTCGAAACATCCACGGATGGAGAAAACTGGGAGATCTTCATCACTCCTTCCGGTACCGCCGAAGATCCGAATGGTAGCAGTTACGGCTGGGGATACACCAGCCAGAGCAACGGCTGGGTTCAGGAAACTCTCGATCTTTCCCAGTTTGCCGGGAGCAAAGTATGGGTGCGCTTCGATTACGTAACCGATTTGGCTGTCAACGGGGAAGGCTTCCTGCTGGATGACATCGCCATCCCTGCCATCGGGTATAGCACCGATTTCGAGACCGATGACGGCGGCTGGATTGCCAACGGGTTC
>CAZRCR010000308.1:0-3897 GCA_964598615.1 uncultured Anaerolinea sp. | reverse complement strand
AACCGTCCCGCCGCCAGCCCGAGGTCCTGCGCCAGATCACCCTGGTGATGGGCAACCGCCGCCAGGTGACCTGGGACCTGCCAACCCTTGACTCCTTCCAATTTGAAGGCGCTGTGGATGGGATCCCGCGCGCCGAATTCGAGAAGACGCGTGATGACTTCATCGAGATGCTCGAGGTTCAGGAACTGGTCAAGAAGCCGGTCCGCAACCTGTCACTCGGCGAACGGATGAAAATGGAATTCATTGTGGCGCTGTTGCACCGGCCCAAAATGCTGTTCCTCGACGAACCCACCATCGGCCTGGACGTGACCATGCAGCGCCGCATCCGCCAGTTCGTGGCAGACTACAACCAGCGTTATGGGGCCACCGTGCTGCTGACCAGCCATTACATGGCGGATGTGGAAGCGCTTTGTAAACGTGTCATTGTGATCCATAACGGGAAACTGCTTTTCGATGGCGACCTGGCCTCCCTGCTGGACCGGTTCTCGGCGTTCAAGACCATCGGCGTGACCCTGGCGAACGGCCTGGGCAGTTTCAGCCAGTATGGCGAGGTGCTGAACCAGGATTCCGGTCACGTCACGCTGCGCATCCCGCGTGAGAAGACAGCCGAAGTGACAGCCCGCATCCTGTCCGAGCAGC
The DNA here is from genome assembly GCA_964598615.1 of uncultured Anaerolinea sp. Classification (GTDB taxonomy): domain Bacteria; phylum Chloroflexota; class Anaerolineae; order Anaerolineales; family Villigracilaceae; genus UBA877. The sequence continues at coordinate 3,258 of CAZRCR010000308.1, read as the reverse complement.
GCGTGGACGATCTGACGGTCGAAGACCCGCCGATTGAAGATGTGATCGAAAAAGTTTTCGATGTCAAGAATATGGTGAGCAAAACCTCATGAGGCATCTCATCGACTATTACCTGTCGAGCATGAGGATCGCCATCCTCAGCCAGATCCAGTACCGGGCCAACAATTACTTTTACATGATCGGCACGGTTCTGGAACCGACCATCTACCTGGTGGTCTGGACCACGATCGCCAACAGCCAGGGCGGATCGGTGGGAGGATACACCGCCGGGGCGCTGGCCGCCTACTACGTGGTCTGGACCCTGGTGCGGCAGATGAACCTGGTGCTGACCCCCTACGACTGGGAACACCGTATCCAGCATGGCGGCCTTTCCGCCCAACTCCTGCGTCCCCTGCACCCGGTCCATCATGATGTAGCTTATTTCGCCGGTTGGAAGATAATCCAGATTCTGTTCTGGCTGCCCCTGGGCGCTGTACTGGCCCTGATCTTTAAACCCGACCTGCATCCCACTTTTTTGCAAGCGGTTGTATTCTTCTTCGCCATTTGGGGCGCCTACCTTGTCCGCACCATGCTGTACACGTCGCTGGGAATGATCACCTTCTGGACAACACGTGTAAGCGCCATCTTTGAGTTGATCTTTGCCCTCGAACTCATCCTGGGCGGACGGCTTGTGCCGATGTCGTTGATGCCGGAGTGGGTGCAACAGATTGCCAATTTCTTCCCCTTCAAATGGACATTCTTCTTTCCCATCAATGTGCTGGTGGGAACGCCAACACCGCTCGAAATGCTCACCGGTCTGGGCGCCCAACTCCTGTGGATACTGGGCGGGCTGGTGGTTTTCAGGGTCATCTGGCATTTTGGCATCCGGCATTTTTCCTCGGTTGGGAATTGACAAAGGTTTTGCCCATGAAAACAATCCAACTCATCTGGAGCCACCTGCGCATCGGGATTGCCAGCGAAATGCAGTACCAGGTCAATTTCTTTATCCAACTCTTGCAATCCTTGATCGCCCTGGCAACGGGGCTGATCGGCCTGTGGCTGGTCTTCAACCAGACAACCACCCTGGCAGGCTGGAGCCAGCCGGAACTCCTGGCCGTGATGGGCATCTACATGCTGATGGGCGGCATCATCCAGTCGGCCATCCAGCCCAACATGACACGCCTTCTGGACGATATCCAGGAAGGTACGCTCGATTTCGCCCTGACCAAGCCTGTGGATGCCCAGCTCCTCATCAGCATCCGCGAATTCCGCTTCTGGCAATTGACCGATGTGGTGGTTGGCATGGTGGTGCTGGTTGTCGCCGGGATTCAAATGCATGTTCAGATCGGCATCTGGCAAACGCTGGGGTTCATTGCCGCGCTCATGCTGGGCGGGATCATCATCTACTGCTTCTGGCTGATGCTTAGCACCTCCGCCTTCTGGCTGATTCGCATCTGGGAAATGGTCAACCTGTTCCAGAGCCTATATGCCGCCGGTCGTTGGCCGGTGACCATCTACCCGAATTGGCTGCGCATCGGGCTGACATTTATCGTCCCGGTGGCGTTCGCGGTCACGGTCCCTGCCCAGGCGTTGACAGGACGCCTGACTCCGTATACGTTGCTGGGGGCGCTCGGAGTGACGGTCCTGCTGGCGATCCTTGCCCGTATCGTCTGGAAGCTGGGGGTGCGCAGTTACTCAGGGGCATCTGCCTGAACAAGATTTCTATGTCTCTTCCAGCCGAATTCAGCCAGCGTGAACAGCAAGTGATCGACCTGCTCCTGCAGGGCAAAAGCAACAAGCAGATCTCCCAGGCGCTGCATGTTGCCGGTCGCACCGTGGAATTTCACCTGAGCAACATTTATGTCAAATTGGGAGTCGCCTCCCGCACCGAGGCTGTTCTCAAACTCTCTGAAACCGGCCTGCGGGAATCCGCAGGTTCGGCACCTGCGAGAACCATGCGGAAATCCACAGTTGAAAAGGATGGTCAAGCCGCCGACAATGGCAGCAAATCCTTTTCACTACGGAGGCTCCTCATGAAAAACTTTCTGTACATCACCGGAACACTCGTCCTGACCACGGCGTTGGTGGTGGTTGTCACCCTGCTCGCTACTTCCGGCGGGCGGACGGACACACTCCCGGAGGTCACACCGCCCGATACCATGAACCAGGCCCCCGGCCCCAGCCCGACCGATGAACCGGTCACGCCGACATCCGAACCGACCGCCACCCTGCAGGCCGTCTCCACGGCGGGGCTGTCCACTGCAGATGTGGCGGAGTTCGTCAGCGAGACCTATCCCGATTGGACGAACATCCCCGCCGGGACGAGCTTCACCAAGACCTGGACATTCCGTAACGCCGGGACAACCACCTGGACGACCGGCTACACCCTGAAATTGACCACCTACACCCAGCCGCTGGGACAAAGCACAAGCATCCCGGCCGAGATCAGCCTGCCGAAGTCCGTTGCTCCGGGAGAGACGGTGGAGATCGCCATCCTTCTGGAAGCGCCAGAAGCAGACGGAACGTACTCGTACCACTGGCAAATACAGACCAGCGCCGGGCAGATTGTTTCCGGCGACGGCTACGATGTGTGGGTCACGTTCACGGTAGGCGAAGTGGCGGTCAGTTCCTACAGCCAGGGCAATATCTCCCTTGAGTTGACCAGCGTGGACAAGACCACCGACTACACCAGCGTCCACATCTGCGCCCGGTACCCCGATACCCAGGACTGGAACCCGTGGGGCGTGACGTTGACGGCAGGCAGCGTGCAGGCATCCATCGAAGGCTACAGCCTGGATAACGCCAAATCGCCGTCCACGGGCAGCAGCAGTTACCGCTGCTTTACACTGGGCTTTGCGGTCGGCACGGACGATTACGGCAGCAATCCCGTCAGCGTGACGATCACCAGTTACCGGGTGGACCCGTCCACGAACCTGGAAGCCAACTGCACGCGTGCCAAGCAACAACTTGCCAATCTCTATCCCGGCCTGGACTTTACCTGCGGTTCGGCAGGATATTATTACAGCAATGTTGTCCTGCCGGGGAACCTGAGCAGCGCCCAGGCTGACACGATCATCATGGATGCGCTCGAACAGGCCATCTATGGTCCGTGGACGCTATCGGAATAAACAGAAATCCAAAATTAAATTAATCCGAGGCGCACCATGGTGCGCCTCGGAGCCTATTAAGGTCGTGTTTCTGCGAGACCCCGCATGTTAACAGCGGGGCAGTGGCTAACTTGATGGGCCAATGAAGTCAATCAAGTGAGCCGGGTAGAAT
>CAZRCR010000307.1:0-3901 GCA_964598615.1 uncultured Anaerolinea sp. | reverse complement strand
CAAAGATGAATGCACCCACCATGGCAATACAGAAAACGAAAGTGCCGACAACGAAACCGGTAGATGCCCCAAGGATAGCCAGCGTAATTCCGCCTATCAAACTGGCGGCAGCAAGTATGGCCGCTGCAATGAGCGTAAAGCGCGCCTGTTTTCGCCAGCCGGTTTCAGTGATGCTGGCATGGGGCTCGAAAGGTCTATGAACCAGTCCTTTGACGGTCAGGTTATCTTTATCTGACAGCATCCGGGACTCCTTTAATATTTATTGAATGGGGATGGCTGGAAAACCGCACCACTAACTCATTTCCCAAACAGGCTCACCGGCAAGGATATTGCGGATCTGATCGGGAAAACGGTCGGGATCGAGCGGCTTGCCCAGGAAGCCGTCAAAGCCGGAAGCGCGAGCCTTGTCCATTTGCTCTACGCTGGCTTCTGCTGTAACGGCTACGATGGAAACTTTCTTCAAACGCTCGGAGGCGCGGATCTTTTTCAGCGCGCCATACCCATCTTCATAGGGTAGGCGAATATCCATGAGAATGAGGTCAAGGCGTGGCAAGGTATCGGCGTACTCGACCACCTCATACCCTGATGTTTTCCATTCGCAATGGATACCCAAATAGCCCAACATACGGGCAATTAGCACAAAATTGGCTACATTGTCTTCCACAACCAACACAGTGCAATCTTTGGGGATGGAGTTCTTCTTCGCTGTCTGGGTGTCCATGGCGGGATTGGAAGGGGTGACGGGGTTTTCGGCCATATTATTTTTTCCTCAGATAGCGTTCTATCTGCTGCGGCAGGGCATCGATGTCAACTGGTTTCTGAATATAGCCATCGCAACCGGCTTCCAACGAACGCTCGCGGTCGCCGCGCATGACATTGGCAGTCAAAGCAACGATGGGAATAGTGTCGAATCCGGCCATTGAGCGGATTTTGGCGGTTAGACTGTAACCGTCCATGTCCGGCATGTTGATATCCATTAAAATCAAGTCTGGTCTAAGAGCTTTCAGCGCTTCCAGCCCGGCAGTAGCGTTTTCCGCTTCACGGACAACATAACCCTCGGCAGTTAGAATACGACGGATTAGAATTCGGTTATCGAAATTATCCTCAATGTACAAGATCGTTTCGCCACTCATATGGGATTCTTCGGCCTCCGATGAATCATTTTAGCATGAGCAAAAATGCGACACATAACAGCATCCTTGCAATCTACCTCTGCGCATGACTGGCACGAATTGAACGGAGCGTTTACAATCTGCTAGACGAAAAGGAAGTTAAAGATGACCTCTCAAACTGACATCCAAACGCGTGCCATCAACACTCTGCGGCTGCTTTCTGCTGACATGATCCAGCAAGCCAACTCCGGCCATCCTGGTTTGCCCATGGGGTGCGCCGCGTTAGCCTACACGGTCTGGACCCGCCACCTGCGGCACAATCCCCGGAACCCCTCCTGGCCCGGACGCGATCGCTTTATCCTTTCGGGGGGGCATGGTTGTGCACTACTGTACTCGCTTCTGCATCTGACCGGCTACGATCTCCCGCTGGAAGAGCTCAAGCGTTTCCGACAATGGGGTAGCAAGACTCCCGGTCATCCTGAATATGGATGGACACCAGGTGTGGAAGTGACCACGGGCCCGCTTGGGCAGGGTTTTTCCAATGGCGTTGGCATGGCGATTGCGGAAGCGCACCTGGCATCCGAATTTAACACTGTGGACCGGACACCAATTGATCACTATGTTTATGCCATTGTCACCGATGGTGACCTGATGGAAGGAATTACGGCTGAGGCTGCCTCGTTGGCGGGCCACCTGAAACTTGGCAAGCTTATCTACCTTTACGATGATAACCGCATTTCCATCGATGGTTCCACGGATATCGCTTTCACGGAGGATCGCGCCGCCCGCTTCGTTGCTTATGGCTGGCAGGTATTGCGTGTCGAGGATGCCAATGATGTGGACGCCATCGACACTGCTATTTGGCAAGCCAAAGCTGACCCGCGTCCCTCGCTTATCGTTTGCCGGACCACCATCGGATATGGCCTGCCCACCCGCCAGGGAACCAGCAAGGCTCATGGTGAACCGCCCGGTGACGCCGAATTGAATGGCGCCAAGGAAAAATTTGGTTGGCCCTTCGAGCCGCGTTTCTTTATCCCCGAAGATGTGCTGGCATATTTCCGTCAGGCCGTGGAGAAGGGCCAGGAATGGGAAGCAGGCTGGAGGTCTGACTTCGAAGCCTATCGTTGCTCGGACCCGCAGCGTGCCTCCGAACTCGAGCGCCGCCTGGCTGGGGAATTGCCCGAAGGCTGGCAGTCGGCTTTGCCTGTTTTCCCTGCGGACGAGAAAGGTCTCGCCACACGCGTTGCTTCCGGCAAAGTGCTCAATGCTCTGGCGGGCAAACTTCCGGAACTTGTCGGCGGTTCTGCAGACTTGGCGCCGTCCACGAAAACCTGGATGGACGGTATCCCGGCTTTTCAGGCCGAGACCCCCGGTGGGCGCAACTTCCACTTCGGGGTGCGTGAACATGCCATGGGAGCAGTGGTTAATGGCATGGCTGTTCATGGTGGAGTGATCCCCTACGGTGCAACGTTCCTGACCTTTGCGGATTACATGCGTACCCCCATTCGTCTTTCGGCGCTATCACATTATCCAAGTATTTGGGTTTTTACGCATGATAGCATCGGGGTGGGGGAAGACGGGCCTACGCATCAGCCAGTGGAACATATCGCATCTTTGCGTGTCATCCCGGGTCTGGTGACTATCCGTCCGGCGGATGCCAATGAAACCGTGGCAGCCTGGAAAGTGGCCGTGGAACGCCGCAATGGCCCCACGCTTCTGGCGTTGACCCGTCAGAACGTGCCCACCCTGGACCGGAGCTTGTTTGCCCCGGCCGATGGTCTGGAGTGCGGCGCGTATGTGCTGGCCGATCTCGGAGAAGGTGACCCGGATGTGATCCTGATGGCTTCCGGTTCGGAAGTCAGCCTGGTGATACAGGCTGGTATGCGGCTGGCTGCTGAGGCTGTGACCGTGCGCCTGGTTTCGTTCCCCTCATGGGAATTGTTTGCTGCCCAGAGCGCGGACTACCGCGAGCGGGTTCTTCCTTCTGCCGTGAAGGCGCGTTTGGCGGTCGAAGCGGGCGTGACCCTGGGCTGGGAGCGCTGGGTGGGAGAGCATGGTGCCATCCTGGGCATCGACCGTTTTGGCGCGTCGGCTCCCTTCGAAACCATTTATCGGGAGTTTGGCCTGAGTGTGGATGCCATCGTGGAACGGGCATTGAAACTGATCCGAAGGTAGACTCTCGCCTCTTTGTGATGTATTGCCTCCATTTCTCCGGAGCGGACCGATGTCTGCTCCGGAGTTTTTTGTAAACGTGACATTCGTCACTTGCACCTGCTCGTCAAACAAGCGAAAATGTGATTGTTTATGATTGATAATGATTGAATGTGAGTGATTGCATGAATAATACTCTTTCCAGCCTCGAACGTCAGAACCAGATCTTGCAACTCATCCAGCGCGGACAGCGCCTGAGCATCACGGACGTGTGCGAGAAATTCTCGGTCAGTGAAGCCACCGCCCGGCGCGACCTGGAGACCCTTGCCAGCGAGGGCAAGCTCCAACGCGTCCACGGTGGGGCCATCGCCCTGACCCAGGCCCCGCCCGAGCAGCCCATCCTCCAGCGTCAGAGTGAGCAGACTGACGAGAAGCTGCGCATCGGGCAGGCGGCCGCCAGCCTGGTGCACGACGGTGAGACGATTTTCCTCGGCTCCGGTACGACCGTTCTGGAAGTGGCCCGGAACTTGCGCGGCCACCAGAACCTGACGGTCATCACCAACTCGCTGGCGGTAGTCAATGCTCTGGCCTGTGTCGAATCGATCACGGTCATCTGCCTGGGTGGCTTGCTGCGTCAG
>CAZRCR010000306.1:0-3907 GCA_964598615.1 uncultured Anaerolinea sp. | reverse complement strand
ACATGGTTGGGAAATCGGCCGGCTTAGGTGGCATTGGCCTTTTCGACGGTGAAATGGTTGCCCTGGATGCCCGGGATGGAAGCCTGCTCTGGAGCCAGACGGTCGATTCCTGGATCTGGTCCGGCCCAGTGCTGGTGGGTAACAGCTTGTACTTCGGCGATGGCAGCGGTATGTTCTATGCCATGGACCTGAATGGCAACACACTCTGGACGCGTGAACTTTCCGGGGCAATCGCCGCTTCCCCGCTGGTGAGTGGTGCCGATCTGGTCGTTGGCACCGAAATGGGCAACATTTACTTCATCAGTAACGACGGCGTGGACCTGCGTTCGGTTTCTGTTTCCGGCAAAGCGTACAGCACCCTTGTCCAAGCCGGGGAAACTATCCTGGTCGGCCTGACCGATAATGAAGATAAAGCCATCCTGACTGCCATCAACCCGGACGGGGCCGCCCTGTGGACCTTCATCCCGGAGAAATAGGGAGAGACCTATGTGGGAACTGATTGTTAATTTCTTTACCAACATCCTGCTGATCATCTATAAATTTGTAGGCAGTGGCCCGCACGCCTTTGGCGTCGCGATCATCCTGTTCACCATCCTGATCCGCCTTGCAACCTACCCGCTGATGGCATCCCAGATCAAGGGCAGCGCCAAGATGCAGGAAATGCAGAACTCCAAAGAATGGCAAGATATCCAGAAGAAATACAAGGATGACAAAGAAAAACTGGCCCAGGAGCAGATGAAGTATTACAAGGAGATTGGCTACAACCCCTTCTCTTCCTGCCTGCCCACATTCATCCAGTTGCCGATCATGTTTGCCCTCTACCAGAGTGTGGTGCGTGCCATTGCCGCATCTCCGCTGCAACTGCTCATCCTGCAAAAAGCCGTTTACCCTATCCTCGATTTGCCCAACATCATCCCGGTCAACAGCAAGTTCCTGTGGATGAATATTGGACAGCCGGAACGCGTTTATATCTTCGGCTTGGCAATCCCTGTGCTGGCCATTCTGACTGCGGTTACTACCTATATCCAGACCAAGGTTACCACGCCCACTTCCACCAACCCGAACGACCAGAGTGCTGCCATGGCCAAATCTATGGCGCTGTACATGCCCTTGATGATGGCCTGGATCACTTACACCCTGGCTTCCGGCTTGGCCGTTTACATCATTGTCGGTAACTTCCTTAGCATTGGCCAATATGCTTTGATGGGCAAAGTCAACTGGGGCGCCTTGTTTCCCAAAAAACCGGATACGAAGAAATTGACGAGGAAGCAATGAACGAACGGACCACTCTTGAAAAGATTGCCCCGTCAGTCGAAGAAGCCATTGCCGAAGGGCTGGCCGAACTTGGCCTTACGGAGGATGCTGTGGAAGTGGAAGTGCTCGACACTGGCAGCCGCGGCATCTTTGGGGTGGGCAGCCGTCAGGCACGTGTCCGGCTCACGGTCAAGGCGGGAGAACCTGCCGGACCTGAAACAGGGTCGCTGGTCACTCCTTCTGCGGAACAGCCGGTAGTGAATCCTGCTGCAGCCGATGATCTGCCCTCCGTTGCCCGTAATATGGTTGCCGAATTGCTCGAGCGGATGAATATCCCTGCTACGGTGGATGCCCGCATGGGCGAACCGGACGAGGAAGGCGAATGCCCGATCTTGGTCGATGTACATGGAAATGACCTCGGTGTGCTTATTGGCCGCCGTGCCGAGATATTGAATGCCTTGCAGTACATCGTCAATTTGATGGTCAGCAAGCAGGTTGAACATTGGGTGCAGGTGGTCATTGATGTGGAAGGCTATCGTGCCCGCCACGAGCGTCAATTGCGCCAGATGGCGCGCCGCATGGCCGACCAGGCTATGAAGACCGGCCGCCGCACCACCCTCGAGCCTATGCCCGCTGCCGACCGGCGTATCATCCATCTGGAGTTACGCGATCATCCTGGCGTGCTTACCCAGTCCGTTGGGGAAGAACCGGCCCGCAAGGTCACCATAGTCCCTAAATAGTACAAACAGGGGCGACCCCAACCGGTCGCCCCTTTATTTTTGAATCGGTATCCTCAGGTATAATTTACCCATGTCATCCCTTGTCCCGCTCGAACCGGTGGACTATCTTCTCATCGGCCATCTCTCCTGCGACATCACACATCACGGCCCCCGGTTGGGTGGAACAGCCGCTTACTCTGCTCTAACCGCCAAAGCCCTTGGCTTGCGCGTGGGTATCATTAGTGCATGGGGAGGGGAGATTCCTCTCGATCTGCTGGACGGCATTCAGGTCCGTGAAGTGGCGGCGGCGCACAGTACCACTTTCGAAAATATCTACCGACCGGAAGGCCGCATTCAGTTCCTGCATCACGAAGCCCCTGACCTGAACTTTGAGCATATTCCCGAAGCCTGGCGACAGGCTCCCATCGTTCATATCGGACCGATCGCCGGGGAGGCCAAAACCCTTTTGGATGGACATTTCCCCTCGGCTTTGCTTGGCTTGACGCCCCAGGGTTGGCTGCGTACTTGGGATGAGACCGGGCGTGTATGGCCCTGTGCCTGGCCCAATGCTACTGACATGTTATCCAAGACCGGAGCGGCGGTGCTCAGCGTGGAAGACGTGGGCGGTGATGAAGACCAGATAGAAGCAATGTCTGCTGCCTGCCACGTGCTAGCTGTGACAGAAGGCCCTGCCGGAGCACGGCTTTATTGGAACGGCGATCTGCGCCGCTTCGCTGCCCCCCAAATGCAGGAAGTCGATGCTACTGGTGCGGGTGACATATTTGCCGCGGCGTTCTTCTGGCGGTTGTACACGACGCGTGATCCCTGGGCGGCGGCACGCTTCGCCACACACCTGGCTTCCTACTCGGTTCAACGGCCTGGTGTAGCAGGTATTCCAACGCAGGAAGAGATCCAAACCTGCCTGGTGGAGGTTTTGTAGTGGGACGAATTTATACGCTCGTTAACCAAAAAGGCGGGGTGGGCAAGACCACTACGTCCATCAACCTTGGCGCATACCTGGCCCATTTCGGCCAGCGTGTCCTCATTGTAGATATCGACCCGCAAGCCAACGCCACTTCTTCCCTCGGCGTGGACAAGCACACAGTCAAGGGCGGCACGTACGAGGTCCTGCTTGGCGGTACACCCGCCGCAGCCCTCGTGTTGCAGAACCCGCGCTTGAAACTTGCCATTCTTCCATCTTCACCATCCCTGGCTGGAGCGGAAGTGGAACTGGTCAACGAACTGGGCCGCGAATCCAAGCTGCGCCAGGCGCTTGCTCCTTTGGCTGACCGCTACGACTATATTCTGATCGATTGCCCGCCTTCGCTTGGCCTGCTTACTGTCAACGGCTTGATGGCTGCCAAGGATGGTGTGCTGATCCCTGTGCAATGCGAGTACCTCGCTCTGGAAGGATTGGGCGAACTGACCCATACCATTCAGCGCGTTCGCACGGCGCTCTTCCCGACATTGAAAGTACGTGGCGTTGTGTTGACGATGTACGATGGGCGCACTCACCTGTCCGATGATGTAGTTTCCGAGGTCCGAAAATATTTCACCGAGCAGGTTTTCGAGACGATCATTCCGCGTAGCGTAAGATTGGCGGAGGCCCCCTCTTACGGGCTGCCGGTTTCGGCCTATGCGCCCGAATCGAGCGCGGCAAAGTCCTATGAGTCCCTGGCGCGCGAAGTGCTGAAGAGCGATGGCGTTCCGGTGAAGGAAAGCACGGAGTAAGGAGGAGAACATGGCCCAAAAAGCAGGTCTTGGTCGAGGTTTGGGAGCGTTGCTTCCCGGCGGGGAAAATATCCCAGCGGAGAATGGCGTCATGTTCGTGCCGGTGGAACTGGTTTCCCCGAACCCGCGCCAGCCGCGCAGTTTCATGCCCCCCCCCTTGGCCGGGTCAAAAAAGCCGATGCCGAAGATCCGTTCGGCCGCCA
>CAZRCR010000305.1:0-3921 GCA_964598615.1 uncultured Anaerolinea sp. | reverse complement strand
TTTTCTCACAGGGGGTGCTTTCTTTTCGTGTCTCGTTCTAGGGGGTCAGTTCAAAACTGACGCGTCCTTTTTTGTTTTTGCCTTTTGTGTTTTTTACGCGCGCCAAAATCCGCGCCGCAGCGGACGCACATCCTCAGCGATGACGAATGCTTCGCTATCGGTCACATTGATGATTGACTGGGCTTTTGCCACATCGCGCCTCAATACACTTACACTCAACATGCTGACCATACCATCCCGTCCGCGGGCAGGGATCTCGGTCACGGCAAAACCGCCATCACGCAGCGATTGGGCAAGCGCCGTTCCCAATTTCTGGCTGACAATGCTAATCTTGACGTGCCCAATAGCAAGCCGCTCCTCAATCAACATGCCCACCACGTTGCCAGTGGCAAACCCGGCCGCGTAGCCAATCACATTGAGGATGTTATCGAGATTGCTCAAAACCGAGGTGATGGCAATCACAAAAATAACCGACTGGAGGAAGCCGAGCACCCAGGCCACGCCCTTCTTGCCGCGCACCACGAACAACATGCGCAGGGTATCGAAGGTCATATCGCAGACACGCAGGGCAAAGATACCCAAAGCGCCCAACCAGGCTGCAGGAGACAAGAGTGTTTCCAACATCGTAAATCCTTTCTGTAAAAACAAGACGCCCGCGGAGGGGCGTCTTGTTGAACTCTATTTGCCCGACTTCGTCGCCGGGAGGTACAACCGCTCCACATATTCCTTGACCATGCGCCGCGTACCGAACTGCGGAACAATCGTCCGCATGGATTCTTTCATCATGACGATCCACTTGCGGGGGACATCATCGCCACCGCGTTCGGTGTAGTACAGCGGAATGATCTCGTTTTCGAGCGTTTCGTACAGGCTTTCCATATCCGCTTCATCCTGGACAGTGGAATCGAGATCAGCATCCTCGCCAATGGCCCAGCCGTTGGCGCCATTATAGGCTTCGCGCCACCAGCCGTCGAGAACCGAGAAGTTGAGCACGCCGTTCAGAGCGGCTTTCATGCCCGAGGTCCCGGAGGCCTCATTGGGGCGGCGCGGGTTGTTCATCCACACATCCACACCCTGGACAAGATAGCGCGCCAGGTTCATATCGTAATCTTCGAGGAAGACCAGACGTCCGCCATTCTCCGCCTTCTTGACAACACGGTAGACTTCCTGGATCAGCAGTTTCCCGGGTTCGTCGGCGGGATGCGCCTTCCCGGCAAAGATGATCTGCACCGGGCGGTTGGGACGGTTGATCAGTTTCAGCAAGCGGTCGAGATCATTCAAGACCAGGTTGGCGCGCTTGTAGGTGGCAAACCGGCGGGCAAAGCCAATGGTCAGCACGTATGGGTCGAGCATGGCACCGGAAGCAATGGTCTGTACCGGGTGGAAGCCACCCGCCATCCAGCGATTGCGGGCACGGTTGAGCACGTAGAAAGCCAGCTTGCGCTTGAGGTGCATGCGTACCGCCCATAGCGCCTGGTCGGGGATGGCATCCATCATATCCCAGGCAGTCGGGTCATCGAGACGCTCCAGCCAGTCCTCGCCGAGGTATTTATCGAGCAGCACACGCATGCGACGCGCCATCCAGGTGGCGGTATGGACGCCGTTGGTGACATAGGTAATCGGGACTTCTTCCGCATCCTTGATCTCGGGCCACAGGAACTGCCACATGCGGCGGCTGACATGTCCATGCAGTTCGGAGACGGCATTGCGTCCATCCGACAGGCGCAGGGCCAGGATGGGCATGCTGAAGGTCTCGCCCCAGGCCTGCTGGTGGCGGGCCAGGTCCACGAACTGGTCGCGGGTCAGGCCGAGTTCCGGCCAGAAATTGGACAGGTTCTTATCGAGCAGCCACAGCGGGAATTCATCGTTCCCCGCCGGGACCGGGGTATGGGTGGTAAAGACATTGTTGCCGCGCGTCCTGGCAATGGCATCTTCGAAAGTGGCACCTTTTGCCACAAGTTCGCGCGCCCGTTCCAGGGTCAGGAACGCGGCATGGCCTTCGTTCATGTGCCAGACAGTCGGGTCGAAGCCCAGCGCCCGCAGGGCACGCACGCCGCCGATGCCCAGCAGCACTTCCTGGGCTACGCGCAGATCGATGTCCGACCAGTACAGACGGGCAGTCAGCTTGCGGTCATTGGGGGCGTTCTCGTCCAGGTCGGTGTCAAGCAGGTAGAGCGGGATGCGCCCGACGCGCACTTCCCAGATGCAAGCGTTGACCGCCCGGTCGGGGAAGTTGACCGTGATCTTGACCAGTTCGTCATTCTTGTCGACCACCGGGATGACCGGGAGGTCATCGAAGTTGAGCGGCTGGTTGATAGCTTCCTGCCAGCCATCCTCGGAAATGCGCTGGGAGAAATAACCTTCGGCATACATCAGACCCAGGCCCACCAGCGGCAGGCCAAGATCGGAGGCTTCCTTCAAGTGGTCGCCTGCCAGGACACCAAGACCACCGGAGTAGATCGGCATGGTTTCATGCAAACCGAATTCCATCGAGAAATAGGCCACGGTCTGTTTGCAGCGGCCTTTGTAGGTGCGCGTGCACCAAGTATCGGTCGTGTTCAGATAGGCATCGAAGTCGGCGAATACGTGATCGTACATTTCCAGATAGACCGGGTCCTGGGCAGCAGCGTTGATTTCCACCCGTCCGATCTGTTGCAGGAAGAGCAGCGGGTTGTGGTTCAGGCGTTCCCACAGGGCACTGTCCACGCGGCTGAAGAGCCGCTGGGCGGTTGGGTTCCACGTCCACCACAAGTTGTGAGCCAGTTCGCCCAGCCGGTTGATGCGGCGCGGCAGGTCGAAGTGGTTGGGAGTTTTTGTAAGAAAAGTGGTCATAGTCGGTTCCTTCCAAGCCGCTAATCATACCAAAAAATCGGCATCAGGCAACGGTGGATTTACGGATTTGTGAAGTACAATTTGACCGAGGATTCCATGACCGAAACCGTCCAACTCTTCATTACCTGCCTGATCGACTCCTTCTTCCCGCATGTCGGCGAGGCGATGGTCAAAGTGCTGAACCGCTCCGGCGTACGGGTGGACTTCCCTTCCGCCCAGACGTGCTGCGGGCAACCGGCTTTCAACGCCGGTCTCCGGTCCGAGGCCCGACCGATGGCCTGCCACACCATCCGGGTCTTCGAGAAAACCCGCGGCGATATCGTCATCCCGTCCGGTTCGTGCGCGGCGATGGTCCGCCACGGTTATCTGGAATTGTTCAAGGATGACCCCCAATGGCTGGCCCGGGCAAAGGCGCTCGCGGCGCGCACCTATGAGTTCACCGAGTACCTGGTGGATGTGCGCGGCGTTACGGACCTGGGAGCCGTCTGGCCCGGACGCCTGACCTATCATGCCTCCTGCCACTTGAACCGCGGCTTGGGCGTGGACCGTCAGCCGCGCACCCTGCTAGCGGCGGTCAAAGACGCCGAGATGGTGGAACTGCCCGACCGGCAGGATTGCTGCGGCTTTGGTGGGGTCTTCTCGGTGGAACATCCCGAACTCTCGGCGGAATTCCTGAAACGCAAGATCGCCAACATCGAGAAGACGGAGGCCCCCACACTGGTGGTGGCCGATACGGGCTGTCTCATGCACATCCAGGGCGGGCTGACAAAACAGGGCAAATCCCAGCGGGTGGTACACATCGCCGAGGTGCTGGCAAACCGTGAGGTGCAGGCATGAGCAGTCAATTCCGCGCCCGTATCCGCCAGTCCATTGCCGACCCCAACCTCCAGATCGCGCTGGATAACAACGCCCAACGCCGCACCGCAGGACGGCTGACCGCATTCTCAACCCTGCCCGACCACGCAGAGCGCCGCCAACGCCTGCACACCGTCAAAGCGGACGTGGTGGCGAACCTCGATACCTACCTGCCGCAGTTCATCGAACACCTGACCGCCAACGGCATTATTGTCCACCGCGCCGCGAACGCGG
>CAZRCR010000304.1:0-3971 GCA_964598615.1 uncultured Anaerolinea sp. | reverse complement strand
TTGGGATGGGAGCCGAAGGTCCACTTTCAAGGACTTTTTGGAAAGAAGGTTGAAAGCGGTCTTAAGCGGTTGCCGGGAGAGTAGTTTTCAGCTCCCATTGAATTTCCCCAAAGTTGAAGGTTGCGTTATAATTCAGTCATTGAATTTTGGACTATGCAACAAGCATCTACTGAAACTTCCCGAGAACTGGCTCTTTTGGAGCATATCGAACATGATCCCGATGTGACTCAGGCCTCCCTTGCTACGCAGCTAGATGTGGCAGTGGGAACTGTCAATTGGCATCTCAAACGTCTCATCGAAAAGGGCTATGTAAAGATTAAACGCGCCGAACGCAAGAAATTGCGCTATATCATTACCCCTGAAGGAATTGCCCTCCGTGCTCGCCTGACGGTGGATTATATCGAACAGCAATTCATGTTATACCGTAATACGCGTCAGCATGTCAAAGAGCATATCGAGCAAGTACGCAAAGCTGGGTTTAAGACAATCACTATTTCTGGCATGGGGGACGTGGCTGATATTTGCCGTCTGACTTGCCTGGAGCAGGGCATTGAAGTTGTTCCAGATGGATATCCTGTGCCCGTGCTAATTGTCAACGGCTTGTCGGTTCGGTTGGAGGGGCTGGAGGAACGGGAAAAAGTTTGATGATGGCGAAAAAAGAATTGACTAAATTTGAACCGAAAACGATAGTCATCCGTCCATCCAAAGGATGGACAGCACTCAACCTGCATGACTTGTGGCAGTTCCGCGAACTGGTCTATTTCATGATCTGGCGCGATCTGAAGGTGCGTTACAAGCAAACCTTGCTTGGCGTAAGTTGGGCAGTGTTGGAACCATTCCTGACAATGGTAGTGTTCAGCATCTTCTTTGGTGAGCTTGCGAAGGTCCCTTCGGATAATATTCCTTACCCTGTTTTTACCTTTGTCGGTTTGTTGCCGTGGGGTTTATTTGCCAAGGCTCTTAACAATGCGAGTCGATCGTTGGTTAGTCATCAGAACATGGTAACGAAGATATATTTTCCGCGCCTGATCCTCCCGCTTTCCTCTGTAGTGGCGGGCGTAGTTGATTTTTTGATCGGCTGCTTGGTTCTCGTAGGGATCATGGCTTATTATGCGCTCACCGGGCAAATGCAGGTGGTGATTTCACCGGCGCTTTTGACCTTGCCTCTCTTCCTGTTGCTGTCTCTTGTTACAGCCTTGGGTGTGGCGTTGTGGCTTTCAGCTTTATATGTTCAGTACCGGGATGTGGGATATATCATTCCTTTTCTGTCCGAGTTCTGGCGTATTCTTTCGCCGGTAGTCTATTCCACTACACTTGTCCCCGAAAAGTGGCGCATTGTGTATGCTCTTAATCCCATGGCAGGGGTATTGAATGGTTTTCGTTGGGCAATTCTGGGCACACCGACCGGTCCTAATACGGATATGTTCATTTCTGTTGGTGTGGCCCTGTTATTACTGGTGAGCGGACTTCTCTATTTCCGCCGCATGGAAAAAACGTTCGCGGATACTATCTAATTATGGCTCCTATTATTCGTGTTGACAACCTTGGCAAACGCTATCGTATTGGCCTGATGCCGCAAAAGTATCAGACCTTGAGCGAAAAGATCACTACAGCGATTAGCGCACCTATCCGTGCCATCCGACGCATCCAGCCTCCAAAAGCAGATGGTGCGGACACCATTTGGGCGTTGCGGGATGTTAATTTTGATGTGGAGCAAGGACAGGTGTTAGGCGTTATCGGGCGAAATGGGGCCGGAAAAAGCACTCTTCTTAAGATTCTTTCCCGTATTACTGAGCCGACTACAGGGTCGGTGACTATTCGTGGGCGGGTTGGTTCCTTACTTGAAGTGGGTACCGGGTTTCATGCCGAACTGACTGGCCGCGAGAACATTTTCTTGAATGGTGCCATCTTGGGTATGAAACGTACTGAAATCGAGCGCAAGTTCGATGAAATCGTGGCCTTTTCCGAAGTTGAGCAATTCATTGACACGCCGGTGAAACGTTATTCATCCGGAATGTACCTGCGTTTGGCCTTTGCTGTCGCAGCTCATCTTGAACCCGAAATATTGGTTGTTGACGAAGTGTTGGCGGTTGGCGATGCCGAGTTCCAAAAGAAATGTCTGGGAAAAATGGGCGATGTGGCCCAACAAGGACGAACCGTTCTGTTTGTCAGTCATAACATGAGCGCTGTACTGCGGCTGACCCAAGAGTCAATTGTTATGGAAAAGGGTCGCATGGTGATGCGCGCTCCTTCGTCCGAAGCCGTGGATTATTATCTTTCCGCCGGGAATGCACGTGCCGGAGAACGTATCTGGGAAGTCGACGAAGTGCCTGCTGACGCAGCTCCTTTCCGTCCGATCTCTCTTCGTCTGCGTGATCGTACCGGTAAAATAGTAGATACGATTCGTTCGGTGGAACCGGCTACCATTGAGATGGAATATGAGCTGGCTGTCCCTCTTACCGGCCTGCGCATCGGCCTCTACCTGACGACAGCTCGTGGCGACCAAGTGTTTACTTCTTTTGATACTGATGAGCAGGAGCGTTTCGAGAAGCACAGCACGCGTGCTGCCGGGCATTATGTCAGTCGCTGTACTTTGCCGTCTGACCTGTTGAATGGTGGGCGTTATCTGCTCGGTGTAAATGCTGGTTCTTATCGGGTACGCCGCTATTTCATGGATGAGCAGGCGCTCAACTTCAATGTCGATACAGCCGGTGCGCCGGGCATGCAGTGGGCAGAATCCCGCCCCGGCATACTCCGTCCGCGTTTCGAGTGGAAGATCGAGAAGCAATGAGTATTAAGAACACCCTCAAAAATATTTTAGGTACCCTTCCCTTTTTTGATGAAATAGATTGGACGTTACTCCATCGGGGAGGCAAACTTAGCAGCCGTTTCCGGCTGACTGTCCTGGAATCTCAGATGTCGCGCCTGTTGGAAGAAATGGCCCCCTATGCCAATGTGCCTGCCACAGGGAAGAAGGTTTTCATCTTCGCTTCTTGGCATTACTGGATCATCCATACATCTTTGTGCGGGTTGGTATTGCGTGGACTCGGAAACGATGTGACTCTCGGATATCTGCCTTACAGCGATTATGATCAACCGATCAACCGTTTCGACCTGAATCTACAAAACCTGTACACCCGTGACATCCTTAAAAAGCTTCAGCCCTACCTGAAAACCGTTTCATTCTTGAAAGTGAAACCTGCATCTGATTTGCCAGATGATTTGTCCAGGGCGATTGAGTGCGTCACCATTTCTGATACGCAATATACCCTCCAGCGCGAAGATGTAATCGGGGACGAACCTATTTATCAACTGCGCGCGGAGCGTAATCGGGAAGCGGCCTGCCGGGCACTGGCGTATCTCCAGAAAAATCGCCCAGATGTTGTAGTCGTGCCCAATGGCATGATCCAGGAATATGCTGCAGTCTACGAGACAGCCCGGCACCTTGGCATTTCCGTGGTCACCTATGAATTTGGCGAACACAACCATTGTGTCTGGCTAGGACAAAATCGCCTGGTTATTCAGCATATCACTGATGAATTGTGGGCTGCCAGGAAAGACCGCAAACTAAATGACGAACAGCGCGCCTCGCTGGAAACATTCCTTGCGGGACGCCAGGGACTTACCACGGGCGAGAACTTTGCTCATCTATGGCAGAAAGCCGGACGCGAAGGCGGAGTAAAAGTTCGCACCGCGTTGGGTTTGGATGAACGCCCGGTCGTTTTGCTTCCTACCAATGTGTTGGGTGACTCGGCCACGCTTGGTTTGACTGTTTTCAGCGAGTCTATGACAGAGTGGCTGCAACGTGTTATCTTGTTCCTGGCTGGCAGACCCGAGGTTCAGGTATTGGTTCGTATCCATCCCGCTGAAACATGGACGGTCGGTCCATCGGTTGCAGAAATCATCCTACAAGTATTGCCTGATTTACCATCTCATATTCATCTAATTGGCCCAAAGGAAAAAGTCAATAC
>CAZRCR010000303.1:0-3977 GCA_964598615.1 uncultured Anaerolinea sp. | reverse complement strand
GGCCTGCCTGACCATCTGGCCTTCGTGCAGGCCAATCCAGAATCCCAGCGCTGTGAACGGGGTGAAGACAACCAGCCACACCAGCCGCACATTGACCGGGAACACGTAGAACCAGCCCGTGCGTGCGTAGGCGGCAGTCAGCACGAGCATCCCGATCGCGATCCCCAGCGCAGCAAGGATGCGCTTCCACTCTACAGGGGATCTATCCGTTACGAACGGCAGTTTCCCCTGCACACCGGGCATCTTCCCGCGCCAGTACAGGAGGAACAACAAGATCCCATACCCACCAATGAAACCCACATAGATCAGGTTGAAGACCGGCTTCCCCAGCGGGATGACGAAAAACAGGCTTCCCAGGATCGCCGCCACCGGCAGCGCCCCCAGCCAGAGCAAGAGTTTGCCCCACAGGAAGCGACGAGAATTAACAACAGAAACTCCGGAAGTATGCCCGCTTATTACCCCACAAGACTCAATCCATTGTTTTCCGTAAGAAACAAACAATATCATCCCTACAAATCCTATAATCCAAGAAAACTGACGCAGCAATGTTGTTTGCATCGCATCCTTAAAAGGGGTTGGAATATCGCCACTTTCAGACAACTGCCCAAACACATCAGGGCGGTAAAGCGAAGCGTGGACAAACCTGTACCTAATCGATAAAAATATTTGACCTGAGAAGGGTTCATAATTGTGCACCACGCAATAAGTCAGTGAAATGGGACGACGAAAAATACAAGTTGTAACACCTAAAAATCGAATTGAACCTTCAGTTGTACTATAAGTTTCAGAAATAAAAGTATTACCATCTCGGGTGTAATAACGTGAGTCTGTCAACTTTGCCAAGAGAAGTTCTGCATTTTCCGGTGTCAAAATATCATCCCATGCTCCCGAGATCATCAGGATCGGCACGGGCGGATTCTCCGGCCCCAGTGACTGCACCCAGGGCAGATCAGCGTCGGTCGTTCCTGTAAAGAACTCGGACTGCACATTCGTCGATAGGTTGACCTGCGTACCCAGCAACACCAGCCCGGCCACTTTCTCCTGGTTCATCGTCGCGGACTGGAGTGCCACGCGCGCCCCGAGGCTGTGACCCACCACGAAGATCTGGTCGGCGCGCAGGCCGGAGAGATGTTTGAACTCCTCCAGGGCTGATAATGCCTGGTACGCCAGCCGGTCGGTCTGGGCGTTGTCGAATGTAAGCGTTCCAGGAGAGCGCCCGTGGCCGGAAAAATCAAAAGTGAAGACATGATATCCGGAACGCGCAAACTCGCTGGCAAGACTGGTCATCGTCACCTGGTCAGAGCCAAAACCTTCGAGCAGGATAACGCCAACCGGTTCCGTTCCGGGGTAATAACTGCCCACCAACGGGTCGCCGGTCGAAGCCGTGAACGCGACCGGCTGCCGGTCCGCCAGGGGACGGTCGATGATGGCAACGGTCACGATGGAACCGATTGCCAGGAACAGGCCCAGGAAAGTCAGGAGGATGGGAAAGCGTGGTTTTGTCATGGCTTAATTTTAAACACAAAGGGCACAAAGCGCCACAGGGAAGCGATTTCCCTTTGTGAAACTTTGTGTCCTTTATGCTAAATGCCACATTAAAACAAAAACCGCCGATCGGGATTCGGCGGTAAAACTTGTCGGGGCGGGCAGATTTGAACTGCCGACCTCTGCGTCCCGAACGCAGCGCTCTAACCGGTCTGAGCCACGCCCCGTAACAAGCAAGGCGGGATTATACCTGCCCCATTCCATTTTGACAAGTTGTTTGCGGTATAATCCGTCCGCTCAATTCAAATAGCGTAGGGACGGTCCGATGTGTGTCCGCCCAGGCGATCAACCAAGGGCTGGCCGCAGGTCAGCTCCTACATTGCGAGGAATTTTATGGTAGAACCCGAACCCACCAATACCGGCCCGGAGCCCGTCAAACAGATCATCGGCACCGTCCAGATGGCGGACATCGACGAGCAGATGCGCACCGCCTACCTGGACTATGCCATGTCGGTCATCGTGGCACGCGCCCTGCCCGATGCCCGCGACGGGCTGAAACCCATCCACCGGCGCATCCTGTATGCCATGGACGATATGGGCATCCGCGCCAACTCGGCCTTCAAGAAGTCCGCCCGTATCGTGGGTGAAGTGCTCGGCAAGTACCACCCGCACGGCGACTCGGCGGTCTATGAGTCGATGGCCCGCATGGCACAGGATTTCTCCATGCGCTACTTGCTGGTCGACGGTCAGGGTAACTTCGGCTCGGTGGACGGCGACGCTCCGGCCGCCATGCGTTACACCGAAGCCCGCCTGCACAAGATGGCCGAGGAAATGCTGGCCGACCTCGACAAGAACACGGTCGATTTCACCGACAACTTCGACGGTTCGCTCCAGGAACCGACTGTCCTCCCCTCCCGCCTGCCCAACCTGCTGCTCAACGGTTCCTCCGGTATCGCCGTGGGCATGGCTACCAACATCCCGCCCCACAACCTGAAGGAACTCTCGGCAGCCATCATCTATCTCATCAACAACTACGATACGATGGATGAGATTCCCCTCGAGTTCCTGATGAAATTCGTTCCGGGACCCGATTTCCCCACCGGCGGCATCATTGTCGGCACGGAGGGCATCGAAGCCGCTTACGGGTCCGGCAAGGGGCGCATCGTCCTGCGCGGCAAAGCCCACATCGAGGAGATGGCCGGCAACCGCCACCGCATCGTCATCACCGAGATCCCCTACATGGTCAACAAGTCCACGCTGATCGAGCGCATCGCTGACCTGGTGCGGGAAGAGAAGATCGACGCCATCTCCGACCTGCGCGACGAGTCCGACCGGCGCGGCATGAGCATCGTCATCGAACTCAAGCGCGGCTCCCAACCCAAGAAAGTGCTCAACCAGCTTTACAAGTACACCGCCCTGCAGACCACCTTCGGCGTGCAAATGTTGGCGCTGGTCAACGGCGAGCCGCGGCTCCTGCCGCTCAAGAAAGCCCTGCAGTTGTTCATCGAGCACCGCCAGCAGGTCATCACCCGCCGCACCCAGTTCGAACTCGAAAAGGCCAAAGCGCGTGCCCACATCCTCGAAGGCCTGCGCATCGCCATCAACAACCTGGACGCGGTCATCCAGACCATCCGCGAATCCCCGGACGCAGAAACAGCCAAAGACCGCCTGATGAAGCGCTTCAAGTTGAGCGACCTGCAAGCCCAGGCCATCCTCGACATGCAACTGCGCCGCCTGGCCGCTCTCGAACGCCAGAAGATCGAGGATGAATACAAACAGGTCAAGCAGCAGATCGCCGACTACGAAGACCTGCTGGCTCATCCCAAGAAGATCCTGGCCCTGATCCAGGACGACATGCGCGAACTGGCCGAGAAATTCGGGGACGACCGCCGCACCCACATCGCCGCCGAAGCGGTGGAGAACCTGAGCGAGTCGGACCTCGTGCCGGATGAGGCTGTCCTGATCAGTCTCACCGCCCGCGGCTACGTCAAGCGCGTGGCAGCCACTTCCTTCCGCGCCCAGGGTACCGGCGGCAAGGGCGTGACCGGTCACGCGACGAAGGAAGAGGACGAGGTGCTGAACCTGATCCCCGCCCGCTCCCTCGATACGATGTTGTTCTTCTCCGACCGGGGCAAGGTCTACTCTGAAAAGGTCTACCAGATCCCCGACGCCGACCGGACCGGGAAAGGTATCCCGCTGGTGAACGTGCTCTCGCTCGAACCGGGAGAGATCATCACTGCCGCTGTCTCGGTGCCGAACTTCGATGCGGCCGAGTATATAACTTTGGCTACCCGCAATGGAAAGATCAAACGCATGTCGCTGGGCGAACTGACTGCCGTGCGCCCCTCCGGTATCATCGCCATCGGTTTGGAAGACAAGGACGAACTCGGCTGGGCACGCCTCACGCTGGGCACCAGCGAGATCATGCTCATTACAGAACAAGGCAAGGCCCTGCGCTTCGCCGAGGGCGAAGTGCGCGCCATGGGACGCAG
>CAZRCR010000302.1:0-3986 GCA_964598615.1 uncultured Anaerolinea sp. | reverse complement strand
ACGCGCGGGTTATCCACAGATTAAGGGCACTTATCCACAGTTTTGACGGTTTCCTGTCCAGACAGGCAGGCCATATTTGGGGCTATAAACCCTGGCTGGCGGCCCGCTTTTCGAGCAACTCGTCCACCGTATCCAGGAAATGATCGAGACCGTCGAGCCGGTCGCCGAAGTCCACGCCCACCAGCCCGAGGCTGGTCATGGCGGCCTGCCATTTGGCCTGGTGCGTGGGCGGCAGGACGGAGGCGGCAAGCGTCCAGGTGTGGACGAGCGGCCAGATGATTGCCTGCGGTGTTTCGCTTGTCAGCATGGACTCGAAGGCCAGGTTGTAATAGGCCAGCCGTGGGATGGCGATCCGTTCGTCGACTTTGGGCCGGCCCGCCGCTTCGAGAAAGTCTTTATGCCACTCCGACACGTATCCACCGAGCAGTTCGCTCCCGGCCTTGTCTGCGCCGATCAGGGAATCCAGTTCGACGATCAGGTCGGGCACCCCGGCGGCTTCGGCCAGCGCCGGGAACTGGAGCTGGAAGCGCCGTTCGGCCAGCGGCACGGACGTGAGCACGGCGATGGCGTTGGCGGCGTGGCTGACGGCTTTCAGGTAGGGCAAGAGCAGGCCGGGACCGGTCTCCTGGCTCAGGGGCAGATCGGACCAGATCTGGCGGGCGTGTTCGGCGTTCGTGCGGGCACGCGCCAGCACGTTGACCGGTTCGTGGTATTTGTCGCGCACCCCGGCCTGGACGAACTCGAAGAAGTGCCGGGGGTTGTGCAGGGGCAGCGGGTCGTAGAGTTCCGGGCCAAGCCACGGGTGGACGCGCAGTTCTTTGGGTTTTTCGTATTCGGAGCGGGGGTTGTGAATCAGGTCGAGGTGGATCTCGGCTGTGACCGGGACGATCTCACGCCGCACCTTTGGCTCACTCGCATGAACGAAGACGATATCGATATCGGCAGCGTTGCCGAGGAAGGGGTATTCCGTGCGTAGGGAACCGGTCAGGTAGGCAGCTACCAGGTCCGGCTCGGAGAGCGCCCGCTTCTGGACGGTCTCTTTGGCGATACGGATCAGGGTTTCTTTATTGATGCGCATAAATATTCCTCCCTATTTGCTGATGAGACTTGGTTGGTAGGGGTTCAGGTTGAGAGTTTCGCGGATGCGGTTCTCGATGAGTTTGAGGTGTTCGGGGTTGCGGACGAAGTCGATCGGGTCGCTTTCGATGGTCAACACGGGGGTGCCGTCGTAGGGTTTGGAGAAGAAGTCTTCGTAGGCCTGGTTGAGTTCGTCGATGTAGCCGCGTTCCATGTTGCGCTCGTAGGTGCGGTCGCGCATGGCGATGCGCTGCATGAGCGTGTCGGTGCTGGCGCGCAGGTAGACGAGCAGGTCGGGCATGGGAATCTTTTCGGCCAGGGCCTCGTGGACGCGCTTGTACATTTCGAGTTCGTCGCCCTGCAGGTTGATGCGGGCGAAGAGCGAGTCTTTGGCGAAGGTGTAGTCGGAGAGCAGGGACTTGCCGGATTCGACGATGCTGGTCACGCCGCGGCGCTGCTGGTGGTAGCGGCTCAGGAGGAAGAAGATCTGCGTCTGGAAGGCGTAGCGGGCGCGGTCGCCGTAGAAGTCGGAGAGGAAGGGGTTTTCCTCGAAGACTTCGAGCAATATTTCCGAATCAAAAGCGGGCTGGAGCAGCCGCGCCAGGGTGGTCTTGCCAACGCCGATGACACCTTCGATCGCAATGTACATAACTTTCGATTCTCCCGTATTGGTGCTGGTTCTTGCTCAAAACATGCAAGTTAAGGATACCATAAAAGGGTGTTGGCTTAAGTCGCTCTTTTGGATATACTGATAAAAATGCGGGACATGAGGAACCCAAAATGATGCAAAAACACAACACAACGATCATGGATTACGACTTGCAACAAGATCCTTATCCCTATATCGATGAGAAAGAAATCTATTTGAGGGGATGGCCGGGGTATCGTAGTCATCCCGATAAATCAGGTCTGGGACTTGTTGAGACAGAGGCGGAACTGGCACATGTGCAGGGCGTGATTGTCCGCCAACTTTTGACAGGAAAAGTGATAACCCGCAATCCCGTTTACCAACTCCTGCTGCTCTTTATGGGCGTTCTTTACGCTATGCCACTTATCCCGATCATTGACAGCCTATCGCGAGGGGATTACTGGAACGTTGTTTTTATGGTTTCTTTACTGCCCAATTTGGTGATTGGTATCTTGATCCTTGTCAACCTGGCGAACAGTGTTTTTGGCGATGCGGAAGGGGAAAGTCTGACCGGCGATTGAGGCTTGACGCACTTTTGGGATTATCCGGTGAAAATGAGGATAGTTACCGGGTGGGTATATCAAGGTGAGATATTTCGACTTAGGAAAGGGTGTCTGAAATGAAGCAACGCTTATCTCCCATTTTATTAATTATCTTGCTCTCCCTTCTTTTGCTAGGCGGTTTAATCATTACCTTTTGGCAGTTCAATATTTATCGTACATGGCTCTCAATAGATACTTTACCTGTCAGTATTTCTAAACCCATCGAACAGACGATGGGTTTGCTTGAATTAAATAGTGATACTGTTGTCAATGTAACCAAGATAGGAACTATTGCTAATTCATTAGATCTTGGTGATGTAGTGGAAATGATGCAATCTCCTGGAAATGATGATTTACTTGTAATTTATGCTTCCGGGATTTTTCAACGCTGGGATTTAAATACTTTTCAATTAAAGTCGGGTTTTGATTTCTTAGCTGCTGACTCGCGAGGAGTAAGTTTTAGTGCTGATGGATCACGAGTAATTACTCCTGGCTCTGTTTCACATACGTTGGAGTTGAATGGATATACAATATGGGATACCCAAAGCGGAGAAATCATCGATTGTATAGGTCATCACTGTCCGGGAGGTTGGGCTCAGATAAATTCCTACCAAACAGGGGTTGGCCTGACCCCCAATAATAAATGGATTATAGGGTATCTCGCCTCGTTTTTACATGCCAATGGAGTATCGTTGAGAATGGCAGGTACGTGGGATATAGATGATGATCCTTATGATACATCAGATATCACGATCAACAATATTGCATTCGATTCATCAGGCTATTATCTCGCCTGTGCCACAGAAGAAAACCAAGTATACGTGTTTGATGTTGATGAATTATTCAACCCGGCCGGAATTGACAATGAAGAAATTCTGACAGGGAGCGGCCGCCCTGCGGTAACATCGTTTCCACCGATTAGAAGCAGGCAATATGGGAACTATGATCCCGATGCGAAAACCATTACGAATGATCTGGCATTTGACGATACGCGCTCCTGGTTAGCACAGTTAACGGAAGATAATTTGGTGATATGGGATCTTCGCAAGACAATATTCCCGCGGTGGATGCTGATCCCTGTGAAAGATGCTTCTGTCTTGGCCTTTAATCATGCGGGTAATTTGCTGGCTGTAGGCACTGATAGGGAAATCCTGTTTTTTGACCTTGAAAGTAGATCCCAAGTGGTGTCTATTAGCGTTGGCGAAGTAACCGAACTATATTTTTCCCGCGATGATCGGCTTTTGGTTTGGGGAGACGCGGATGGCACGATTCATCTTTGGGGAGTTGTCCAATTTCCATGACCACTCCCTTGGGTATACTGATACAACGGCCTTGGCAACCGCCTGACCCAGACGGCGGAAGGGGAAAGTCAGCCCGGCGATTGAGGCTTGACTCATCAGTCACGCTGCAAGCGTGACCTACAAAAACTCACCCCGAATTTGCTTCGGGGTGAGTTGTGTTTACGGGAAATACGGCTGTGTTTCAAGCCCACAATGCGGACAGTTCCGCCGGGCTGTAAGGTTTGAGCACCACGTCTCGGATGCCCGAGCGGAGCAGGGCGGTCATGTGGTCCACGTCCAGGGCGGCGGTGACGACGACGGTGCGGGCAGCCAGTCCGCCCTGGAGGATGGACTCGAGCGCGGCGTCGAACTGGCTGTAGTCTGCGTCGAGCAGGATCA